>CANHCV010000104.1 GCA_947459245.1 Bacteroidota bacterium | reverse complement strand
TCTTGCTCGCCAAAAGATTTTCGAATGTTTTTCAGTTCAATCATAACAACAATTGGGCAAGAATGTAATCCGACAATAAGATAATCACGCAACAATAAACCACGGCTTTGGTGCTGGCTTCTCCCACTTCACGCGCGCCACCGGTAATGTTATAACCTTGGTAACTGGCAACGGATGCAATGAAAAAAGAGTAGGTAAATGCCTTAATCATGGAGAAATAGAAGGTGAAAGGCATGAAGGTAGAGCGAGCTCCTTGGATGAATTCATCGGAGGTGAGAATTCCGGTTATATCTCCAACCAGTATTCCGCCTACCAAGCAGAGGATTTCAGCAAAAACAACCAGGAGGGGAATCATGATGATTGCCGCACAAATTTTGGGCAAGATGAGAAAGGAGGCGGAATTAACCCCCATCACTTCCAAGGCGTCGATTTGTTCGCTCACCTTCATGGTTCCGATTTCCGAGGCGATGTTGGAACCGATTTTCCCGGCGAGGACGAGGGTCATGATGGTTGGCGCCAACTCGAGAATGGAAGAATCGGAAACAATGGCGCCAATGGTGGTTTTCGGAATGAACGAAGCAACCAACTGATAGGCGGTTTGAACGGTGGTTACCATTCCTGTAAAGAGCGAAACAATGGCCACGATCCCGGCAGAACCAATGCCAATGTCCCAACATGAACGCACAAACGACTCCCGAAACAAGGATCCGCTTTCGGGTTTCTTAAATACCCTTTGCAATAACATCAGGTAATTCCCGAAGTGATAAAAAAATCGCATAAAACAAAGGTAAAGAAAGATTCTAGAATCCTCTTTCGTTATATTTGTGTAATCGTGTTAAATCCTTCCAATTCCTAACCCATGCAGAAAATTTGGCAAATCCGAATGACCGCCATCACCATGGGTGTAGGGATGATTGGCCTATTGGTGATTCAATTCATGTGGTTCAACAATGCCGCCGAGTTGGAATTTACCAATTTTGTGAACCACGTCAATCAATCGCTCAACCAAACGTCTCAAGATTTAGAATCCCGAGAATCCTTTCAAACCCTTTTGAAAGTAGCCAATAGCCAAGAGGTTCAAGAACAATTTAATAGCCGGCAACAAAATTTGGGCAGATCCAATAACAACCTTGCATCTGAGCTCATTTTGAATGAAACCACCAAAAAAATGATTGAAGAATTCCCCGATTCGATGGGGGTTGATTCGGCCAATTTGCCGGTGAAGAAATTGCAACAAATTTTGGCCGATCCCTTTTTTGTTCAATCGGAAGAGTTTACCAATCCCCTCATCCGCGAAGTGAACCGAATTCACCAACTCAGCATGGGAGAACGCATTTCACCCCGCTGGGTGGATAGTTTGGTTGATCTTAACCTTCGAACCTTTGGCATCAGCCGTGCCTTCGAATTCTCTATTTCTCAGGGCACCGATTCCCTCGTTAAAAAATTAAATTCCGGATTTTTCAATCGGGTGAAAGGAGATTCCATCACCTTTATTACCCAGCTTTTTCCCAATGATATTTCTTTTCCTAAGTATTATTTAACGGTACAGTTTAAAAATCAGAATTCCTATTTCATCCAATCCATTTCAAATCTTATCATTTCTTTCTTTTTTACCTTTTCGCTGATTTTGTTGGGGGCTATTTTCAGTTTAAGGGCTGTTTTGCGTTTGCAACGATTGGCAGAAATGAAGAACGACTTCATCAATAACATGACCCATGAGCTCAAAACCCCGATCGCAACCATCGTGCTCGCCGCGGAATACCTCAAAGAATGGTCGGAAAAAAGCAACGAACCCACACTTACCCGTTTTTCTCAAGTTATTTTGGAAGAAAACAGTCGAATGCAAGACAATGTGGAAAAAATTCTTAACACCAGTTTGCTCGAGAAATCTGATTTTCAACTCAAACTTTCTCCCGTTAACATGCACGAAATCATCATGTCGCTTCAAGGAAATAACGAGCTCAAGCTTCAATCCAAGAATGGGCATTTGGAATTGCATTTGAAGGCGCACAGTTATTTGATCAAAGCAGATAAAACGCACATGATCAACGTGTTCAATAACTTGGTAGACAATGCCATCAAGTATTGTGAGGGGGAGCCTGTAATCGAAATCACAACGGAAAACAATTCCGATGGATTGGTCATTTCCATCAAAGACAACGGAATTGGAATGTCGCCCAACCAGCAAAAAAGGGCATTTGATAAATTTTACCGCGTTTCTACCGGTGATCTGCACGACGTTAAAGGGTTCGGTTTGGGACTCTCTTACGTGAAGTTTATCATGGAGAATCACAACGGAAACATTAAATTGCAATCAGAATTGGGAACAGGATCAACGTTTAAATTGTTTCTCCCCTTTATTCAACCCCTAAAAAAGCCGTAACCATGGAGAATATTTTGGAAGGAAAGAAGATTTTATTTGCAGAAGACGATGTTAATCTCGGTGCAATTCTTGCCGAGCGATTGAAGCAGAAAGGATTTAAAGTTATCCATTGTTCCGATGGTGAAAAGGCGCTGAAGGAATTCAAGAACGATAAATTTGATTTGTTGATTTTAGACATCATGATGCCCTTGAAAGACGGTTTTTCGTTAGCGAGAGAAATTCGAGTGACCGATGAAAATACTCCCATCATTTTTGTTACCGCCCGTTCGTTGAAAGAAGATGTGATCAAAGGATTTCAATCGGGCGGAGACGATTACATCACCAAGCCGTTCAGCATGGAAGAACTGCTGATGCGCATTCAAGCCGTACTTCGGCGCACCTCGTCTCGGGTTGAAAAGGTGGAAGATAGCGCCGAAACCGATATTTTCGAGTTCTCCGAAGTGGTCTTCAACAGCGTTATTCAATCGCTTCAGGTTCGCGATCAAACCTACAAACTCACTTCCAAAGAATCGGAATTGCTCAAAATTCTTTGCAACAACATGAATGAAGTAGTTCCCAGAGATGTTGCCCTTCGAAAAATTTGGGGAGATGATACCTATTTCAATGGGCGTTCCATGGACGTTTTCATCTCCAAACTGCGAAAATTGATGAAAGACGACGCCCGCATCGAAATCATGAACGTTCACGG
>CANHCV010000103.1 GCA_947459245.1 Bacteroidota bacterium | reverse complement strand
TGGAGATGTTTCCATGAATATTTATCCGAATCCAAGCCGCGGTGAATTCCAATTGCAGTTGGGTGCACCAGTGAAAGATGTTCAAGTGAGCGTTTATGCTGCCGATGGTCGTTTGGTGAAACGCCAAGCTTTCGGACAGGTAGAAACCCAGACATTGTACTACAACGATGTTGCCGAAGGGTTGTACCATTTGGAAATCATCGCAACCGATGCCGAAAACAAAGTGCATCGCAAAATGGAAAAAATCATGATCCAACGATAAGTTGAGAACACATTTCACCAAAAAGCCCCGAAGGAATTCGGGGCTTTTTTTGTTGGTGGCTGAGGCGGGCAACACCGATGTCTGAAGCTCTAGAAGCCACCAACACTTGGAACCAAACTACGCGTTTGAACAATCCCCCCCCAAAATCAAGGAAATTGAGTAGGAATAAAAAATGGAAACGTTTGAAACGCCTCTACCCCTTAACTTTACTTTTGGGGAGGGGTGGACGTAGTCCCTGAGCCTGTCGAATTTATTCGCCTAGTTATGAATATCAAATAGGGGTATTCAGAGGTACATTTTTGAAATTCGGATTTTCAATCAACCTTTTCAACCTCAAGCAGATTTTTCTTCCTTTTGAACCATGCGTTCAATAAGACCGAAATCAAAACGATCACAGCTCCAACATAAAACATGGGCGTAATCATCGCATGTTCATTAAAAATGAGCAGAGCCATCAAAATGCCGTAAACCGGCTCCAAATTCACCGTTAAATTCACCGTAAATGGCGTGATGTATTTCAGCAAATACACGCTCGCCAAAAAGGCAAAACTGGTGCAGATCCAGCTCAACAATAACAAATATTTCATGTTACTCCACGATGGAATTGCAACAAAACTCAACGCAGGATCCATGAAAACGAGGAAAACCGTCAACACCAAAAATCCACCCAAAAACTCGTGTTTGGCAATGGCCGCTGCCGATTCCTCTTGCTTCAATAACCCATTGATGGTGCTGAATAACGTTCCAAACACCGATGCTCCAAAAGAATACAACAAGCCTAAACCCAAATTCCCAGCCCGATCAAACGGAAAAGCCAATAGAATTCCGATGACCGTGATCAACCCCAAGAGCACTTCTTTTTTGTCGATGGGCCTTTTCAAGAGGAATGGTTCTAACAGGGCCGTAAAAAAGGCCGAAGAGCTCAATCCCAATAACGAAACCGTAACGTTCGACACTTTGGCCGCCTCGAAAAAACATAACCAGTGCAAGGCCACCAAAGCGCCCACTCCCCAAACCTTCCATCGATTCCGCGGATTCGACAAGTGGGCATGCAAAAACTTCCCAATTACCCACAACCCGATCCAAGCTAAACCCATCCTCCACCAAACCAATTGCTCCGACGGCAAATCGATCAATTTCCCTAAAATGGCGGTAAATCCCCAAATGAAGACGATCCCGTGCAAGGATAGCTGACTTTGAATTTTATTTAGGTGCAAAACGAATCAAAAATAAAGCAATCAATCCAAAAACAACCGTGGGAATCCACGCTGCAACCACTACGGGCAAATCGTTGTTCGCTGCAAAAATTGCAGAAAACCGATCCAATAAGATGTACGAGAAACACAACCCTATTCCAACAGCCAAATTTAATCCAATTCCTCCCCGTTTCTTCCGGGCCGAAAGCGCCAAACCAATCAAGGTTAACACCAACGTTGTGGCCGGCGCCGTTAAGCGCTTCCAAACCTCAAAATTCAAATGCGCCACTTCCCTACCCCGCAATTCCTCCAAGGCAATGTACCGCTTCAAATCGGGTGTGGTTAAGGTAGAAATATCTTCCCCCTCAAAACTTTTTCCGATGTCGTTGGGATGAAACGGCAACTTGATCCAGGTGGTCGCTCCCCGTTCAATTCGCTCCTTTCGGTTCGGCAAATAAATCCGCCAATAATACTGATCGGCCTTCCACGCTTGCCGCTTCGCATCCCACTGCAACCGGTCGGCAAAAAATTTACGCTTCAACTTCCCTTTCGAAATTTCTTCGTAAGAAAATAAAAATCCAGCCGAATCCGGATACTGAAAACTTTCAAAATAGATGTACTTCCCTTTCGCAATTTGCAGATGCGAATTTCGCCCGGTTAAATACACCCCATCGCGAACGTACTTCGACATAAAATCCATCCGCTGCTTGTTGGCTGGAGGCAAAACGTACCCAATCATCACAAAGAAAAAGGCGGCAATGCCGGCCGAACCCATCAAATACGGACGAGCCAATCTCCACAAGCTCACCCCACTGCCTAAAATGGGAATGATTTCACTTCGATTGGCCATCTTCGAGGTAAAGAAAATCACCGAAAGGAATACAAAAAGTGGGAAAACCATCGACAAATAAAACGGGATGGAATTCAAATAATAATTGAATACGATTTCGTTGGTGGGAGCATTCCTTGAAATAAACTTGTCGATGTTTTCGGAAAGATCGAAAATCAAAAAAACCAAAATCAATAGAAACATCAGAAACACAAATGTTCCAATGAATTTCTGAAGGATATATCGATCGAGGATTTTAAACAAGGTTACAATTTTTGAGAAATCTGAGGCAAGATACTGTTTTTCCACGCAACAAAATCGCCGGCCAAAATGTGCTTTCTGGCCTCGCCAACCAACCACAGGTAAAACGCCAAATTGTGGATGGAAGCAATCATGGGACCCAACATTTCATCGGCCGCAAACAAATGACGCAAATAAGCCAAGGAGTACCGGTGATCGAGGGGTAAATCGCTCAAAGCATCGATGGGCTCCTGAACATTTTCCCATTTCTTGTTTCGAATATTGATGATGCCCTGCCGGGTAAACAAATTTCCATTTCGGGCATTTCGGGTAGGCATCACGCAATCGAACATGTCGATTCCTCTTTCGATGCATTCCAACAAATTGGCTGGCGTTCCAACGCCCATCAAATAGCGCGGACGGTCTTTGGGAAGGATATCCGTACAGATTTCCGTCATTTCATACATCATTTCCGTTGGTTCACCCACCGAAAGTCCGCCGATGGCGTTTCCGGGCTGATCTTGGTCGGCCATAAACTTGCAACTCTCAGCCCGCAAATCAGCATGAACCCCGCCTTGAACAATCGGAAACAAAAATTGACGGTGTCCGTACAACGGCTCCAAGGTTGCTTTATGGGC
>CANHCV010000102.1 GCA_947459245.1 Bacteroidota bacterium | reverse complement strand
GGTTCGGCCACCGAATGGCTGAAAATTTATAATCCTCACTCGGGGCCCATCGTGATCGACGAAATTTTCTTGGCCGGTAAGCGCTACACCGGAAAGTCGCCCTACCGATTGAACATCAACGGGCAGCCGGTAAACGAAGTGGCCGATTATGAATTGGCAGCCGGAGATAGCATGTACGTTTTCGCCGAGGTGACTTTGGATCCCAACGGTGCAAATGCCCCGCTCTTGGTCACGGATTCCATTGTTTTCAAGCGCGGAAATAAAGAAACCAAAATTCAATTGGTGGCTTACGGTCAGGATGCCATCTATTTGTACCAAGACCAAGTTCCTTGTGGAGAGGTCTGGACCGACCAAAAGCCTTACGTTATTGTTGATTATGCCTACGTTGCGCCCAATTGTACCTTAACCCTTCGGGAAGGAACTCGGGTGTATTTGGGTAAGAATTCGCAGCTCGCCATTGCCGGTAATTTGCAGGTTTTGGGGACTAAATCCAAACCCGTTTTGTTTCGTGGAGATCGGTTGGATGCTCCGTACTCCAATTTCACAGGTGCTTACCAAGGAATTCATTTCTACAAGGAAAGCGTTGGGAATTTCATCAACTTTGCCGATATTAGAAACGGTAGCATTGGAATTCAGTGCGATAGTTTTGTGGTTGGTCGCGATAATTTGGTGGTGAAAAATACCCGCATTTCGAATCAATTGTACGTGGGCATTTTGGGGCTTTCCGCCCGCATCAAAGCCGAAAATTGCTTGGTGGCCGATTGCGGAAAATACAACGTTTACGGAGCATTAGGTGGGAATTACGAATTTTTACACTGTACCATCGGAAACAACGATCAGCAGTTCGGCCGGAAAGATGCCGCAGTTACCCTGAACAATGTTGATCATCCGGCCGGATCATCGGTCAATACCGCCCTTTCGGCTTCCTTCAAAAATTGCATCATTTGGGGGAATTTGAACGATGAATTGGACTTGGACAGCGCTGGGATCAAAGGATTCTCAACGACTTTTGAGCGCTGCATCATCAAAACCAATACAGCAACCACTCCGAATTGGGTAACGAAAGGTTACTTGAATTCCACCTCAAATAAATTGAACGAAAACCCCAGGTTTAAATCAACATCCGACTACCGAATCGATACGCTAAGTCCGTGCTACCGCTACGGAAGCGCTCAAGGAGTTTTGAAGGATTTGGATGATGTGGATCGCGATTTGGTTTTGCCTACGGTGGGTTGTTACGAGCGCAAAGAATAATCTTTTCCACAACTGTTTTTTTGTTGAAAACTTGTGGGTTAGCCGTTTTAGGTTTGTAGTCTGAAAGTTATGCAACGCAATACCCGAACCCGAAAAAATCAAGATGTCCTACAGTCGGTTCTATCGGCTGAATTGGGAAAATTACCGCCTCAAGCCCTCGATGTAGAAGAGGTGCTTTTGGGCTCCATGCTGCTCGATAAAGACGCCGTTAGCGCCGTTATTGAGTCGCTCCTTCCCGAACATTTTTACAAAGAAGGCCACCAAATGGTGTACACCGCTATGGTTTCTTTGTTCAATACCGGAAATCCGGTGGACATCATCACGGTGGTGGACCAGCTTCGGAAAGATGGGAACTTGGAAAAAGCTGGAGGCGCCTTTGCGGTTTCGGAGTTGTCCAATCGTGTTTCTTCTGGCGCCAATGCATCGTATTACGCCAAGGTCGTGATCGAAAAATTCCTGCAACGGGAGCTCATCCGTTTGGCCGGAGAAATCCAACGCGATGCCTACGAAGATTCCAACGATGTGCTGGATCTATTAGACACCGCAGAATCTAAAATTTTCAACCTGGTCGAGCGAAACATCCGAAAAGGAAGCGTGGGAATGACCGGACTTCTGAAAAAAGCCATTGAACAAATCCAGAAAACCAGGGAAAACGAGGGCGGAATTTCGGGAATTCCAACCGGATTCGTGAAGTTGGATCAAATGACGGCCGGATTCCAACGGGGAACCCTGAACATCATCGCCGCACGTCCGGCTATGGGAAAAACAGCTTTCGTTCTTTCATTGGCACGAAATGTAGCCGTTGACTTTAAAAAACCGGTAGCCGTTTTTTCGTTGGAGATGGGTGCCGTGGAATTGGTGAATCGTTTGATTTCCGGCGAAGCGGAAATCCCAGGAGATAAATTGAAAAAAGGAACCCTCGAAGAATACGAGTGGAAACAACTCAATGCCCGAATTGGAAAGTTGGCAGAGGCACCCATTTACATCGACGATACTCCATCCTTGAACATGTTTCAGTTGAGAGCGGCCGCTCGCCGATTGAGGTCCCAACACCAAATTGAAATGATCATCATCGATTACCTACAATTGATGTCGGGAGGCTCGCCAACCGGCGATTCCAAAGGAAATCGTGAACAAGAAATTGCGTCCATCTCGCGCGGTCTCAAAGGATTAGCCAAAGAATTGGATATTCCAGTGTTGGCACTTTCCCAGTTGAGCCGTAACGTAGAAAGCCGAGGAGGCGATAAACGCCCCATGTTGAGCGATTTGCGTGAATCGGGCTCCATCGAGCAAGATGCCGATATCGTAATGTTCATTTACCGACCAGAATACTACGGCATTACCGAAGGGACCGACGGTTCAGATTTGCGTGGAGTAGGTAAAATTCTGATCGAAAAACACCGAAATGGAGCTACTGGCGATGTGGATTTAAGGTTCATCAGCCATTATGCAAAGTTTACCAATTTGGAAACCTTCAGCAACTTCGGACAAACCATTACCTTGGGTTCGAAAATGAATCAGATGGAAGAGGGCGGATTCGGTAGCAAACCTGCCGCAGGCGGTCCGAAATTCACCCCGCCCACCGACGATGATGGACCCAAATTTGGAGGACCAGCGCCCTTTTAATCCATGTCAAACGGTCAGCCACAAATCGAAGCTTCGTGGTTGGAGGCCTTGAAATCGGCTTTCCAAGAACCCTCTTTTCTTCATTTAAAACATTTCTTAACCCAAGAAAAGAAGAAAGAAAAAATCATTTTTCCTCCTGGTTCCGAAATTTTTCAAGCCTTCAATTCTACTCCGTTGCCCCAAGTGAAAGTGGTGATTTTGGGACAAGATCCTTACCACGGGGAAGGGGAAGCTCACGGATTGAGTTTTTCGGTAAAGGATGGAGTTTCCATTCCGCCTTCCCTTCAGAACATCTACAAGGAAATCCATCGAGATTTGGGAACGCCCTTTCCTGCTTCAGGCAATTTAATGCGTTGGGCCGAGCAGGGCGTTTTGTTGCTCAATGCCATTTTATCGGTAGAAAAAGATCAGGCCGCTTCCCACCGAAATCAAGGTTGGGAACCTTTCACGGATGCGGCCATTCAAGCGGTGAATGAACTGCAACATCCGGTTGTTTTTATGCTTTGGGGTTC
>CANHCV010000101.1 GCA_947459245.1 Bacteroidota bacterium | reverse complement strand
TTGGCCGAGGTGATTGAACGCGAATACGAAAAACACATCGGCTTTGTGATTTTACACGGAACCGATACGATGGCTTTTTCAGCCACGGCATTGAGTTTTTTATTGAAGAATCTGCACAAACCCGTTGTTTTTACCGGGGCTCAGTTGCCCATTGGCGATATTCGTACCGATGCCAAAGAAAACATTTTAACGGCTTTGGAAATAGCGGGAGCCGAGGCCATGGGCCTTCCCGTTGTTCCGGAGGTGTGCATCTATTTCGATTATTCTTTGTTTCGAGGGAACCGATCCATCAAACAAAGCAGCGATCGATTTGAGGCGTTCTCTTCCCCCAATTTCCCCAAATTGGCAGAAGCAGGAACCCACATTCGCTTTCATCAAGATTTCTTCCACCGATCGGTGGGTCCCTTTTCCATCCAAAAATCTACGTTCTCCAATCGGGTTGCGACCTTACGATTGTTTCCAGGAATGGGTGAAAACCACGTTTTGCCGCTCACAACCTCTCCCCATTGGGATGTGGTTATTTTACGAACCTACGGCAGTGGAAATGCGCCAAGTGAGCCAGAAATCATGAATGCGCTTCGCCAAGCAACCAATTCCGGTAAAGTGATTGTAAACATTACCCAATGCATGTCGGGCAGGGTGGTTCAAGATACCTACGAGGTCGGACGTCAACTCTCTGAAATTGGAGTGGTGGAAGGATTGGATTTGACTTTGGAAGCTGCTTTGGTTAAATCCATGTTTATCTTAGGTCGAGGGCCCTTCGATCCCGGTTCTTTTAAGAAAGAATTTCAAACCATTTTGGCCGGGGAGATGACCGCTTCATCGGAGTTTCACCATTAATTTTACGTCATGAACAACGAACAAAACATCATACATGCTTCGAAAGCGGCCGAGCCGGTTGGGTTGTATCCCCACGCCCGCCGTGTTGGGAATTTATTGTTCCTCTCTGGCGTGGGACCTCGGGAAAAAGGCAATCCAAGAATTCCCGGAGCCACTTATAACGACGAAGGGAAAATCATCGATTACGATATGGCTACCCAAGTTCACAGTGTTTTTCGAAATGTTCGGGAGGTCTTGGAAGCTTCCGGAGCAAAATGGGAAGATTTGGTGGATGTAACCGTTTTTCTAACCAACATGGAACGCGATTTCAAAGTGTACAATCAAATTTGGGCCGACTATTTTAAAGATGTTCAAGCTTGTAGAACAACCATGGAAATCAATTGCTTACCTACTCCCATTGCCATCGAATTGAAATGCATCGCAGTTCTTCCGAATGAATAAGCTGGTTTTCTTTTTTGGATTTTTAGGAATGATGTTGGTTGCCCACGCGGGAACCGAAAAAAAGGTCGTTTTTACCGTGGGCAATAAAGTTCACGAAGGAATTCTTGCCCTTCCTGATGGCGATGGTCCTTTCCCGCTTTTGGTTTTGATTCCATTTTTAGAACTTCAAGGGAAAGATCAATCCCTCGAAATCAAGGATCCGGAATTGGTGTGTTTGTACCCCGATTTGGAAGGAAAACGCATTCGCATCTCCAAAGAAATTAGCGATCATTATACCGAAAAAGGAATTGCTGTTTTTCGCTACGACCGCAATTTCACCAATTTTGTGGATGAAGACCAAACCTTAAAACTTCCTACCGATGAGTTAAAAACCATTCACGAAGGGATTCAGTTTTGCAAATCCCAAGAAGGTGTAGATTCCAATGTTATTGCCTTGTGGGGATTTGGTTCTGGCGGCTGGCTTTCGTATCAAGTAGCTGAAAAAAGAAACGATATCGACTATGTGATTACTTACGGAATGCCATTTCGTTCGTTGGAGGAATCGTTGGAAAGCAAAATTCGATTTACGTTTAACCATTGCGGAGACAAAGATCCAGAAGCGATGGAGGAAGCCCTAAAGTCCATGAAAACCACTTTGGATGAGGTAGAAAGGAATAAAATTAGTTCGGGTGAGTTGGTGGCAGGACAATTCCCCAAATACTGGAAAGGATTGATGCTCCTCGCTCAGAATTCTGGCATGAAGTACAAAAAATGCGGAGTTCCATCCCTCACCATTTACGGCAATAAAGATTTTGAAATCACCGATAAAGATGTGGCTCAGGCAAGAGAATGGGCCAATTCCAGAGGTAAGGTAGAATATTTAGCAGGGTTGAACCATTACCTCAACAATGGAAGCGATCCGCATGTGCATCCCGCTATTTTTAAAGCCGTGGATCGCTTCTTTCAAAAGAACCAGTAAAACTTTCCATCTGGTTGATTTGCAACCATTTTTCATTTCCTTATCTTTAACCTAAAATAAATTTTATGCGATTTTTAGGTTTATTCGGGTTGATCCTTTTTTATTCAACAGCAATTGGACAAAATTTCTACGACATCACGTCCATTCAAAACATTTCCATCAACTTCGGGTACACCAATTGGGATTATCGGTTGGATACGGCAAAGGCCGGATCGGAAGGGTACATCATCGCACAAAGTTGCACGATCAACGGACTGGTTTTTGATAGCGTAGGGGTGAAGTACAAAGGAAACAGTTCCTACCGAGCTACCAATGTGAAGAATCCGTTGCACATCGAATTGAACTACGTGCGCTCTTGGCAGAATTACCAAGGAATCAACGACATTAAATTGGGAAACGGTTTTTTTGATCCCAGTGTTATTCGGGAAGCATTGAGCTATGAACTGCTGGGCAATTACATGAGAACTCCTCGGTGCAACTTTGCAAGGGTGCATCTTAATGGAGCGTTTATGGGGCTTTATTCCAACGCCGAACACATTGGAGATCCCATGTTGGCCAAGAACTTTTCTTCCACCCACGGAACGTTGGTGAAGTGTAATCCAACGAATGTGAGCTCCAATTCCGGTCCCGATTTGCGGTACCTCGGTGCCAATTCCAGTTCCTACACCCCGTACTACGAAATTAAACGAGGAACTGGTTTTCCCGAATTGATCGCTCTTTGTGATACGTTGAACAACCGCTACGCCAACATCGAACGAATTTTAGATTTGGATGCTTCCATTTGGATGTTGGCGTTCAACAATCTTTTTGTGAACCTCGACAGTTATTCGGGATCATTCCGACAAAATTATTACCTCTATCGTTCTGAATCGAACCGATTCACCCCCATTGCATGGGACTTGAACATGAGTTTTGCTGGATTTACCCAAGCCAATAATTTACCATCAGGTCGGGTTGATACGAATACTGCTAAAACTTTTCCGTTCAATTCCAACAGTACCTCCACCTTGCATCCAATGATTTCAAAAATGTTTTCCAATGCGACCTACCGCAGAATGTTTCAAGCGCACATCCGCACCATGGCCGAGGAGCAATTTGCCACCGGAATTGCTGCAACTCGTGGGGCATTCATTCAAACCATCATTGACTCTTCTGTTCAGGCCGATCCCAATAAATTCTATACCTACGCTAATTTCCGAACCAATTTGAACTCCAGCATACCTGGCGGCGGTGGCGGACCCGGTGGTGG
>CANHCV010000100.1 GCA_947459245.1 Bacteroidota bacterium | reverse complement strand
TGGTCATCGGCCAAAATCCGGCTACCAACCATCCTCGTATGCTTTCGGCTCTGCAGAAAGCGAAAGAAAACGGAGCAAAAATCATCTCCATCAACCCGCTTCCGGAAGCTGGGCTGCTGGCCTTCCGAAATCCACAGCGAATGGGAGATTTGGTTGGCAAACCCTTTAAAATCACCGATATCTTTCTTCAGAATAAAATCAATTCCGACATGGCATTGTTGCAATGTTTTCAAATTCGATTGAAGGAAGAAGAAGCGAAAAACCCAGGGAAAGTTTACGATTGGGACTTTATTCAACAACACACCGAGGGGTTTGAAGCCTACCAAAAACATGTAGATACGCTTTCTTTCGATGAGTTATTTGCATTCACTGGACTTGAAAGAGGTCTTTTTGAAGAAGCCGTTGAATTATTGAAGAATCACACCAAAATCATTGCGTGTTGGGCCATGGGATTAACCCAGCACAAAAATGCGGTGGGCACCATTCAGGAAGTTACCAATCTGCTGTTTACCAAAGGTGCCATCGGAAAACCAGGTGCTGGAACTTGTCCGGTTAGGGGGCATTCCAATGTTCAGGGCGATCGAACCATGGGAATCAACGAAAAGCCTTCCGAGGCATTCTTGAATCATTTGGACAGAGGAATGAATATGGCTTCTCCCAGAAATCATGGTTACGATGTGGTGGAAGCCATTGAAGCCATGCATCAACATAAAGCAAAAGTATTTATTGCATTGGGCGGTAACTTTTTATCGGCAACACCCGATACTGAATTTACTGCTGAAGCATTGAGAAACACCGATTTAACCGTTCACATTTCAACCAAACTGAATCGAAGTCATTTGGTTCATGGCAAAACAGCTATGATTCTTCCCTGCTTAGGAAGGACCGATGAAGATGCTCGACAAGGCGAAAAGCAGTTTTTAACGGTTGAAAATTCGATGGGAATTGTTCATACGAGTACAGGAAAGTTAAAACCGGTATCAAAACAGTTGAAGTCTGAACCCGAAATCATCGCACAATTGGCGATCGCAACTTTGGGAGAAAGCGAACAAACCCCATGGAGCAAATGGATTTCGCATTACGATCACATCCGTTCCCTGATTGAAAAATCAATTCCTGGATTTGAAAATTACAACCAACGCGTTCGTCAGCCAGCCGGATTCTATTTGCCGAATGGAGCGCGTGTTCGGGAATTCAAGACGGCTAGCGGAAAGGCATTGTTCACGAACCATACATTCGAACCACTAGCTATTCAGAACCATGAATTGTTGATGATGACCATTCGCAGCCATGATCAATTCAATACCACCATTTACGGAATGCACGATCGTTACCGAGGCATTTACAACGAAAGAAGGGTGATTTTGATGAATGGAAACGACATGAAAAAATTTGGTTTGGAGGACGGTCAAGTGGTTGATTTGTACAACCACCACGGTGGAATTGAGCGAAAGGCCCCACACTTTTTGGTGGTCCCCTACTCCATTCCTGAAGGAAGCTGCGCTACCTATTTTCCAGAGGCCAATGTTTTGGTTCCGATTTCTACCACAGCCGATCGCAGCAACACACCTACCAGTAAAAGTGTGATCGTTACCATTCAACCTCATCAGGCATGAAGCATTGGTTTTGGGTAGCATTATTGTTTAGCCAATTTGCTTGGGGGCAAACTGCTGTCATCGTTCCTAAAAATTCTACTTTAACCGATTCCCTTCGAAAATTGGAGTGGTTTGGTGAGGCCAAATTGGGTATTTTCATCCATTGGGGAATTTATGCGGTGGATGGTGTGGATGAAAGCTGGGCTTTTTACAATCGAAAGATGCCGTATCTCACCTACATGGATCAAATCAAGCGGTTTACGGCTTCGAAATATCAACCCAAGAATTGGGCCGATTTAATTGAGGAAAGTGGAGCAAAATACGCAGTCATTACCACCAAGCACCACGATGGAGTTGCCCTTTGGGATACCAAACAAAACGCATGGAGTATTCCGCAAAGCGCGCCTGCTCGAAGAGATGTTCTAACTCCATTGGTTTGGTCATTGAAAGATAAGGGAATAAAAGTAGGCACTTATTTCTCCTTGATTGATTGGAGTCATAAAGATTATCCGGCCGTAACGAAGGATAGTACTCGCTACAAATTAACCGACGATACGTTGCGATGGAATCGGTTTGTGCAATTTAACCATGCTCAGATCAAAGAAGTAAATGATGCCTACCACCCCGATTTATTTTGGTTTGATGGAGATTGGGAACATTCGGCTGCTGAATGGAAAGCTGCAGAAATTCGAACTTCCATTTTAAAAACCAATCCCAGTTGCATCATCAATGCGCGATTGGCCGGTTACGGCGATTATGGAACTCCCGAACAACACGTGCCCATTCAACGTCCAAAAGATCCATTTTGGGAATTGTGCATGACCATGAATAAAAATTGGGGATACCAACCCACTGATACCGTTTACAAATCGACCTTTGAATTGATTTCCATATTTGCCGATTGCATTTCAATGGGAGGAAATTTGTTGCTAGACATTGGGCCGAAGGAAAATGGAGAAATTCCTGAAGAACAGGTCAAACGACTGAAAGAGTTGGGGCGCTGGACAAAAAAGCATGCTGAAGCCATTTATGGAAGTAAGGCAGGTTTACCACACGGACATTTTTACGGTCCATCAACCCTTTCCAACGACTCAACGGTTTTGTATTTGTTTGTTCCTGGAAAGGGAGAAGGTCCATTTCAAGTTAAGGGAATAAAAAATCAAGTAAAATCGGTAGAAGTTCTTGGGCAACAAACCAAAGGATTAGCCAAATTGGTTGGAAAGATCAGCTGGAGTTCGGTTCCTGGAGTTTGGTATTTCAGCATTCCAAAAGGCAGTTTGGATTCAGAAATGACGGTTTTGAAGGTAGTTTTGGATGGGAAATTGCAATTGTACCGGGGACAGGGCGGATTTGAATAACTTATTCTTCCACGACCTCCGCCCACAATCGAAATCCAATAAAGCCGGAAGGCACGAAGTAATTTTGGGTTGATCCCAGACCTGCATCTTTCAGCGAGGATTTATACGAACCTCGAAGTGCAATGCCTTTTGTTTCCGACATTTCAGCAACGTTTTGATGATAAAAATAGATGCCTCTTTTTGTTTTTCCGCTCGAATGATGAACCGGTAAAACTGGAAAAGTATTGGGAATGCTTTTTTGCATCTTGGTTGGGAGCAGAATGGATCCCAAATTACCCAGCAAGGTATCCATTTCGGGTGTGGGAAGGGAATACTTCAATCGTTTGAAATCTGATTCTGATTTTTGCGCCAACAGATCCTGTTCATTTTTGTAGTTAACGTAGCGCAAAACATCTTCATAACGAATGCCTACCACTGGAAGTGAATCCAACTGTCCCTTTTCGAACATTTCATTCAAATTCCTTTTTGTTTTCCAATCCAAGGCGATCTGTTCAAAATTAGGCAAATAACGATCTTCCCGGTCGCCCTTGTTTGCCGACATGTAGGTCATGAATGTTTTCCACTCCTTGAAGGTTGTTTCGTGTTGCTGAAGATACCGGTAAAAAGAAATGCGAACAAAATGCGATGGGATTTGTTTCTTGTTTGGTTCTACAAACGAACTGGCCAAAAGCAGCAAAAGAGAAAAAAGCCCGAAACGAATCATATAACAAAGAAACGATTTTTTTTCCTTTTTTCATCTTTTCATTTGGACAATTGTTGTAGATACAACTATCTTTGAAACATCAAACTAAAAGACATGAATTTATTCAAGAAAATGGCGGTGATTATTGCAGGAGGCGTAATCATGGCAACATCAATGAGCTTTTTAGCTCCATCCAAAGACGGAAAATATTCCATTGCTTCTGGAACAAAATTAACTTGGTCGGCAGCAAAAGTTACAGCTACCCACACTGGAACAGTTCAAGTAAAATCTGGAAACGTTTCTCTTAAAGGCGGAATTGTA
>CANHCV010000099.1 GCA_947459245.1 Bacteroidota bacterium | reverse complement strand
ACGCTTTGGGGTGCCGGTCATCGATGTAACCCAAGAGCGAATACCCCAAATCCGATCGCTGTTTCATCAAATCTCCCAAATCTTTGGTTTCAGGGGTGTATCCTACAATTAGCGTTTTTTGAAATCCTCTCCCCTCTCGGTGGCTTTTCTTCCGATCCCAAACAAAATAAAATCGCCAAACAAACATCATGATTCCCCAAACCGAGTAACCGTACAACAAGAAAAGTCGCGAATAATACGTTTTTACCCATCCGTTCAATGCGGCCACCAACAGAAAATGGAAAACAAAGACCTGGAAAAGGTTCGAAAAGGTAACGTCGTAATCGGTTTGATTTCCGGGATCGTAGGTTTTTAGAAAAGATGCAGCGATCAACCAAAAAAGATTGATCAACAAAAAGAAAGCAGAAAATTCAGGTGCAAAAACAAAATCGAAACCCCTGAATTTCAACCAAAAACCAAGGAAAAAAGAAGCATTGAGAACGATAAAGTCCCCCAAACGCATTCGATGATTGGCATGAATTCGATTCAACGAACAATGATTTTTTGGGTTTTTCCGAACTGATCAACGGCCAAATAAAATCCTTGGGGAAGATCTATGAGTAGTTTTTCACCGGCCAATACCTTTAGCTGATGAAGTTTTTTACCCTGCAAATCGAAAACTCCAATTTCAAGGTTCGCGTTGGCAGGGTTATCCAACCAAAAAGAACCTTGACTTGGATTAGGCAAAACCATCCAAGGGTTTGAAACCAACCCTTGGGCAGATGCAGGGACCAAGGTAGGGTCATTAACCACCGAATTGCTGCCGGTGATGATCCAATTTTCAGGATCGATGCTTACCCTCAATACCGGTTGGGGAATCGAAAAAGATTGAATGGCGGCAGTATTCCCTCTCAATCGAAACGTGACCGATTGTCCCGCGATATCCACCTTGATCGGTAAATCATTGGAGAAGCTTGGTGTAACGCTGGGCATGGATACCGTTTGCCCCAGTTGGAAATGTACTTTGCCGGTTCCAGGTTGGTAATTCCATTTCAATTGATAGGTCGGAAATCCTTCCCCGTAAATCCACTCCTGAAAAAAGGGTTGCAAATTTTTTCCTGAAGCACGTTCGATTTCCACACGAAATGAATCGGTAATGGTGGAATAATTCCGATAGCGATTCAAATAATTTCGAGTACCGGCAAAGAAGGCGGAATCGCCTACCTCAAAGCGAAGCTGATGCAAAACCGAACCGCCTTTTTTATAAGAGAGTCGACCATCAAAGATGCGCCACTCCCCTCCTCCAACGGGAACATAAACACTTCCATCAGGAGCGTTCGTAACCTGGTTGTGTGCACTGTTCATCCAAGAACGAGCGCCAACCGAATCAAAAGTAGCTCGGTACAAATATTCGCAGTAGCTCGCCCAACCTTCATTCAACCAGATATCGCTCCACGTTCCGCAAGTCACCAAATCGCCAAACCACTGGTGGGCTAATTCGTGGGACGTTAGATCGGTTCCAAATCCACCCATGGTACTCATGGTTTGGTGCTCCATCCCTCCACCCAATTCTGCTTGCAAATGTCCATATTTCTCTTTCCAAAATGGATAAAGCAGAAATAAATTGGAAAACTGTTCAATCATTCTGGGTGTGCGATCTAAACCGGTTCGAACAACACTTAAATTCGACTGACCCGCCGAATTATTGGCATTGTAAACGTAATGTTGAATAAGGATGCTATCGCCATTCAAAGCCAACGGTTTGGCGAAGTTTTGGTAATCCAAATAATTGGCACAACCGAAATGTATGAGATAGAAAACGGTTTTTTCGCGGGTTTTCCAGCGGTAACGAGCAACGTTTCCAGGAAGCGTATCAACCCCTTGCAATAAACCATTGGAACCAACCCGAGCGGGCAATGCACACGTCGCATGAAAATCAATGGAATCAATCTTATCGTACAAATCTTGCTTGCAAGGCCACCATTGAATGGCCCCAAACGGTTCGCTCAACGTCCAGGTTACCGGGGTATTGTAGGTGCTGTTGGTGCGATTGGTTACAGCCGAAAAGAAACCGCTGCCTTGTTGAGCTCCACGGTAATAAATAACCGATTGAATTGGGGCCCCAACGGGAAGGGTTGATGGAAGTGGGAAATACACCTCCGTGCCCGTACGAACAGGAGTGATTCGAACCCCATTCACCCAGGCCGAATCAATGGTTACCAGCGGCTCCAACTCCACCCAAAATGAATCCATCACCGCAGTGGCAATCGCATCGCAAGTAACTTTTCCCGAAATCTGAACGGAAGTATTGCTTACTTGGAGATCAAAACCGTAGTGGTGCACATCGTATCCATCGCCAGAAGGCAACGTCCACCCCTGCACCCCTTCCGTATGCCGAAACGAAACATGTTTGGAGCATCCGCCGGGTTGATTCCATTGGGAATACCCTTCAATGCCTCCGAAAAGCAAAAGAACTGCTAACGTAAAATTTTTCATGGAAAAGAATTTCGACAAAAATAAACGAATTACCCGTTGATTTCAGAAAATTGGTACTGCTTCTTGTAAAGTTTGCTGTAACGGCCGTTCGCAGCCAATAAATCGTCATGGGTTCCTTGCTCAACAATCTTTCCCTTCTCCATCACCAAGATTTGGTCGGCATCTTGAATTGTACTCAATCGGTGGGCGATAACCAAAGACGTTCTACCGGCGGTAATGGCCTTGGTGGCCTTTTGCAAAATCTCTTCGGTAAGGCTATCGATATTGGCTGTGGCTTCGTCCAAAATAAGAATTTGAGGGTTGTAAACCATGGCCCTCAGAAAAGCGATGAGCTGACGTTGCCCCGCGCTCAAGGCCGATCCCCGTTCTTTCACTTGGTATTCGTATCCACCCGGCAACCGCTGAATGAACTGATCAATTCCCGTTTTTTGGGCCACATCGGCCACAAGTTTCATGGAGATCTCGGGGTTTTTCAAGGTGATGTTTTCCAATACGCTTCCTGAGAATAAAAAGACGTCTTGCAAAATGACACCCAAATTCTTCTGATAAGCCTCCAATTGGTAATCTTGTATTTTAATTCCATCTACCAAAACCACCCCGGATAAAATGGGATAAGCGCGTGAAATGACATTGATGAGGGATGTTTTTCCCGAACCCGTTGAGCCAACCACCGCCCACGTTTGTCCGGCAGGAAGGGAAAAGGAAATTCCTTGAAGCACCTTTTGATCGGGCAAATACTCGAATTCCAAATTTTTCACTTCGATTTGACCCTTCAATTCCCCGCAAACCAAGGTTCCTTCATCTTGCATTTGTTCCTGATTATCGAGCAGGGCAAAAACGCGTTCCGAGGCCACTAAACCCATTTGCAAGTTATTGAATCGATCGGCCAACATGCGTACCGGGCGAAAGAAAATGTTGATGTACATGATGAAGGCAATGATTTCGCCCGGAGTAGCAAAACCGGCCAAGGCCTCTTTTCCTCCGTACCAAATCAACAGCCCCAATGCTGCCGATGAAATGACTTCCACAACCGGAAAAAACACGGAGTAGTAAAACACATTGTCCATGTTGGCTTTGTTCAATCGGGTATTGATTTCAACGAACTTTTGGTGTTCTTTTTTCTCCCTGCTGAACAACTGAATGATCAACATACCAACGATTCTTTCCTGCAAAAAAGCATTGAGTTCGGTGGTTGCTTTTCGAACATCTCCAAACGATTTTTTCACCGCTTCTTTGAAGATGTAGGTAGCCAACATCATCAAAGGGAAGGTGGTTAACGTTACCAAAGTGAGTTTCCAATTCTCCAAAAACATCACCAAGAGCACCGCTACCACCACCAAAATATCGGAGATGATGTTCAGCAATCCTTCTGAAAAAATTTGAGCGATGGTTTCGATGTCGTTAATGGTTCGTGTGGTTAGTGTTCCAATGGGAGTTTGGTCGAAAAACCTGAGTTTGAGTTTGGTGATGTGCTGGTAAACTTGTTTTCGAAGGGCCAAAACGGCTTTTTGACCTAAAAAATTTGCTGAAATGGT
>CANHCV010000098.1 GCA_947459245.1 Bacteroidota bacterium | reverse complement strand
TCCTTTGGCCGTTAATCGCAAACGAACCATTCCGGGGCGTGGCAAATAGGCCAATTTGAGATGAGAAGGCAATTGGGATTCCAAATCTTCAATGCGTTGAGCGAGAACACTTTCGGGCAAGCCGGCCGTAAGCAGGGTTCGGTGCACCACTTGATCGGTACGGCCGAGCTGAACCAATCGAGGAAGTGCCTCATCTTCCATGATGCATTTCATTTCGTAGGGAACCCCAGGCATGGAAATAAAGATGGTTTCATTCCGTTCGAACCACATGCCCGATGCGGTTCCCATTCGATTGGGCAGAATGCTGCAATGTTCGGGCAAATCGGCCTGGCATTCGTTCATGGAGGTCATTTCCCGTCCTCTATTCTTGAACCAAGCATCGAGTTTATGGAGTATTTCTGTGTTTCGAACCAGCTTGGAATCGAAAAAATCGCACAACACTTTTTTGGTGATATCGTCTTTAGTGGGGCCCAAGCCACCGGTGATGAGCACAACCTCGGCGCGTTTTTCGGCTTGGGCAAGTGCTTCAAAAATGGCCGATTCTTTATCAGAAACGGAGGTAATTTGCACCACATCGATGCCAACTTCGTTGAGTTTCTGGCCCATCCAGGCTGAATTGGTATCTACAATTTGGCCAATGAGAATTTCATCTCCAATGGTAATGATTTCAGCCTTCATCTTATCGAATTAAGAGGGTATCTCTTCGAACTTCGCAAACACCAAACCATCCTAAACAGTAATCTTCTTGATCGGCAACATTTCTTAAATTTCCGCGAATAGGGCCCGGAGGGACTTCAAATGGAGAGCCGGCGCTTCCGAGTTGAGCACCTATTTGGTTGAGAAAGTCGTACGCGCCTTTGGAGAGACTTCGATGTTCGATGGTTACCTTCTCTCCAGGTTTGAATCGCTTTCCAAATGCAATGCTATCAACAGTAGAACCATTGATGAACCGATCTTCGATCACGGTGAAAAAATTTAGGCCCTTCAACAAGGTATCATTGATCGCTAAACGGAACAAGGAATAATCTTGGGTTGTGGCATCATCGGTATATCCAAAAAGAGCGTACTGCCCGGGAGGAATGAATGGAATGGGGCGATTGTTTACCGTGTATTCGTGTTGAAAAAGGTAATTCAATGGGGCTTTGGCCATCAATTTTTGGGGTTCGGAACGGTACTCGGTCGCAGATGTTTTGATCGAAAGGGAATAGCTCCGACCGATAATGCCCAACGTTTTGATGGGATAAATCCCACTCTGGGCGGGCGCTTCAACCAAAATCTCGGAATTTCCCAAATCATCGAAAACGGTAACCAAAAGTCCGGTTGCAGGTTTCACCGCTCCCGAATCGTAAAAATCTTGGTTGTAGGTAAGTTTGATGTAATTGTCTTGCGGATTGTTGGAGACCTGCCCTTCCACCACAATTTTGGGGTCGAGCTCTTCCACTTGAAATTGAACCACGTCTTGGCAAGAAACCAACGCAAAAGCCAAGGCGAAAAGGACAAATATTGGATTCATTTTCATGACTTAAAAATTAAAGTTGTAGGTGATGGAGGGAATGAAACTTCCGAAAATGCTCAAACGAACTGCTTCGGTTTTGCCGGTATCATCGTTTACCCGGAAGAAAATGGAATAGGCGTTTCTGCGATTGTAGGAATTATACACGCTAAAATTCCACGAGCTGAAGTACTTCTGATTTTCCTTCAATGCTTTTGGAGTATACGTTACGCTAAAATCCAAACGATGATAATCGGGGATGCGGCCGTTATTCCGATATCCATAAACTGGAATTCGTAAATCGTAATAGGAGTAAACTCCATTGGGCAAGGTAACCGGCCGGCCCGTGCTGTAATTGAAAACGGCCGAAAAATCCCACTTTTTGCTGGGCGAGTACGTTCCTACCAACGAAAAGTTGTGCGGTTTGTCGTAGTTCGACGAATACCATCGACCAAAATTGATGCTTTCAACCTGTCGGAGCGTTCTGGAATAGGTATAGCTCATCCAACCGGTGAAAGTTCCCTTGGTTTTTCTCAAATACACTTCCATTCCGTATGATTTCCCTTGACCAGCTCTCAATTGTGTTTCGAGATACGCTTGACCGATGAGGCTGGCTCCATCTACAAAATCAATGAGGTTGCTGTATTTTTTGTAAAATCCTTCTACGGAAAATTCGTACAAATTGTTTTCAAAATTATGGAAGTAACCCAAAGCCAATTGATCGGCATTGGTAGGTTTGATGTAACGATCCGTGATGGTGTAAATATCGGTTGGAACTGCGGCGGTGGTATTGGAAACCAAGTGGATGTACTGCTTCATTCGGTTGTAACCAATTTTGATGGAGGAAACATCGGTAAGCAAATAAGTTGCCGAAAAACGGGGTTCCAATCCTCCATAATAGCTCACCAAATCGCCCTTTGGAATGGTATCTTGCCTCAAACGGTTGTCGTCGGTAGGTAAATTCGGGTTGGAATATTGGCCTTCAAAACGCTGCCCAACGGTAGCGAAACCGGAAGCCCGAAGGCCGTAATTGAGGGATAAACGGGCATTAACCTTTTGTTCGTTGTTGATGTAAACGGCATGTTCGTATCCGTATTTGCGTTGAAGGGCTTGGTCTGGTCCAAATTTATTCTCGGTCACCTTGCCTGGATCCAAATTGTAATAAGTCCCTTGAACCCCAAAAGAAAGGGTGTTTTTGTTATTCAAAGAAAGCGTATAATCATGTTTGAGGTGAGTATTGTTGATGGCCGAAGTCCATTTAAAGAAATCGGTTCCAAGCAAGTAATCGTATTTGGAATAAATGAGGGAAGTGTTGCAAAACAATCGGGAATTGTACACGTGGTTCCAGCGAAGGGTAGACGTTGTATTTCCCCAGTTGAACTCCACAAAATCGGCCAATTTAAAATTGTCTTGTCCTTTGTAGGCTGAAAAATACAATCGGTCTTTTTCTGAAAGGATGATGTTGAGCTTGGCATTGAGGTCGTAAAAGTTGAAGATGGTTCCCCTCAAGCCAGAGCTGGCCGGCGCAAGTGGGAAGAAAAGATCGGCGTACGAACGCCGGCCTGAAATGAGAAATGATGCTTTGTCTTTGATGATGGGTCCTTCCAGAGTTAAGCGGCTGGTAATGGATCCAATTCCGCCGGAGGCGGCGAATTTCTTATTGTTTCCATCTTTCTGGCGCACATCCAAAACGGAGGATAAACGTCCGCCGTAATTGGCTGGAATACCGCCCTTCATCAATTTGGTTTCTTTTACGGCATCGGGGTTGAAAACCGAGAAGAAACCGAAGAGGTGGGAGGACGAGTAGAGGGGCGCATCGTCGAGAAGGATGAGGTTTTGGTCGATGTTTCCGCCTCGAACGTTAAATCCGGTGGCTCCTTCTCCAACGGTGGTTACTCCGGGTAGGAGCTGAATGGTTCGAACCACGTCCACTTCACCGAGGAGGGCTGGAATTTTCTTCACGTCTTTCATATCCAATCGTTGTACGCCCATTTCGGTGGATTGAACATTTCTTTTCTCGGCTTGGGCGGTAATGTCGGCCCCTTTCAATCCAACTCCACTGGGTTGGAGCTGAATGGTTTGCGTTCTGTTGGCCATAACCTGCAGCACCAATTTCTGGGTTTCGTAACCGATGTAGGAAACGGTGAGGTGATGGGTTCCGGGGGAAACGGAGAGGGAATAAAAACCGAAAGTGTTGGAGGCGGTTCCGGTTTTTGCTTCATCGGAATAAACGGATGCGCCGATGAGTGCTTCTCCATTGGTTGCATCTTTCAAATAGCCAGAAATGGTTACTTTGGATTGAGCAAAAAGGATGGAAGGGAGAAGAAAAAGGAGGAAGGAAATGAACTTCATAAAGGGTAAACAACTTTGAAAACACAAAGTTCACGCTTTCGGTTGCTTAAATAAAGGAATTGTACGGATTTTGTGTTTTATTGCGAAAAATGGAACAAGAAAGTGAGGGTGAGAATGGTGTCTTCGAGGGCCCGGCACCGGAAAACCACGGCTCCCTGTGGCTCTCGAAGGGTGGTCCCTGAGCCTGTCGAAGGGTGGTCCCTGAGCCTGTCGAAGGGTGGTCCCTGAGCCTGTCGAAGGGTGCCCTGTGTTTCGTCGTACCCGCTCCCTGAGGTTCTCCTTTAGGTTTGTAATACCGATTAAACCCGGGATTATTGGTGATCTATTCTTGAAAAATTACCGAATTAATTCGGTAATTTTTCGAAGTAAACCAATGATTAAATCAACAT
>CANHCV010000097.1 GCA_947459245.1 Bacteroidota bacterium | reverse complement strand
TACGGAGATGATTTTTCGGTAGAGGTGGTTCAGCAATGGGCGAACCGAATATCGGAAATTGGTCCGGTGATTTTCGCCGTGAGCGATACCATTGGCGTTTCGAATCGACAAAACATCAAAGAGGTTTTAGACGGATTGAATGATTTTAAATCGAGTCACGAAATGGGAGTTCATTTGCACAGCAACCCGTTTACGTGGTTGGAGAAAATGGAAGCCGCTTTTGCGGCGGGCTGCGAACGGTTCGACAGTGCTTTGTTGGGATTCGGTGGCTGCCCGATGGCGAAGGACGATTTAACCGGCAACATGGCCACCGAAAATGTAATCGCATTTCTAAGCGAAAAGAATGCCCTGCCACCCATCAACGAAGATGCCTACCGCCGGGCGATGCAAATGGCCAATCGGATCTTTTTGGGATAATCGGGGATCGATTTTCTCGAATTTCTGGGCACAAGAGCAAGTATCAATCGGCAGAGATCCTTTTTGGAACAATTATTTCGTCCATTTCACTCCACCGAAGAAAGACCTCGGCAAATTCGGCCCATACATAAAATTGCTATCGCGGTTCTTCCCCAAATCAAAGTCTGCCTGATAGGCATTCAACATGTTTTTCATCCCCAAAAATGCTTCTATCTTACCTAAACGTTCTACGGTTGGAAGAACCAGGCTGCATTTCCAATTCCATTCCCAAAAAGGTTGGGTGGTAACCAAACGGTCAGATTCTTGATTAATTGCCCCTCCAAAGTGGGCAATTTGCATGCTTCCCGTGTAAACGGTATTCACATTGAAACTCCATCGGGAGCTCGGGGTCACATTCAACATTCCAAAACCATAATTTCGAGGTGTTCTTAAAAACTCGGTCACCTTGGGCAAGCCTTGAATCACTTCAATGGCTTCGTCGTACTGGCTTCTTTGGGTGGTAAATCCGGCTTCCACCTGAACCTTTTTTGCGTAATTCATGCGAATTTCAAGGGTAATTCCTTCCACTTTTGCCCCTGCCCCATTTCGTTTTTCAAAGATTTCACCAAAAGAATCCACGCCAACGTTTTCCAAAACAAATACCCGATTCAGTTGCGTGGAAAATGCTTCAACCGTGCCTCCCGCAATCCATTTCTCCGATGGATAATCAAAATTCAAACTACTGCTCCAACTCTTGGAACGCTCCTCCCGCAAAACAGGCGAAATGCGCACCCGAGAAACCCCTCCACCCGCAAACGCCACGTGCAAATCGGAATCAAATGCCTGAGGTGCCCGAAATCCCGTACCGTAATTCAAACGGATTTGAGTGGTAGATGATGGCTTGAATAACAAGGCAAAACGCGGACTCCATACCGGTTGGTTCAAGAAATTATGGAAATCCAGGCGCAAACCGGAAAGAAGGTTAAGCTTTTTTCTCCATTCCCAATCGCTTTGAACAAAGGACCCCCAGTTTTTGGTGCTCTGTTCCACCCGGTAACGGTAACTGGGGATGAGATCTCGAATGGAATCTTGAAGAAACTCCGAGCCGAACGTCAATACATTTTTACCTAATTTCCCCACCTTTAGTTGATGATTCAATTGCATTCCCCCCTGAAAAGTGCGGTTGAACGAAGTTCCATAGGGGGGAGAACTTTGGTATTCCTTTTTCTTCAAAGAATCGTCGGGCTGGATGCCCGTAAAATGTTGCCGTTTCGTTTGTTGAATCCCCGAATAAACGATCCAGCTGCTTTTTCCGCCATTGAAATTAATTTGGTAATCAAAACTACCCAACCCAATTACATGTTGGCGTTCCTCCACTTGTTCCAATTGAACCAACGGAAGGTTAGACATATCGCCGCCCAAACGGTACTCTTCCATTCTGCTGGCGGAAAACTCCAATTTTTGGTTGGACTTCCGTTGATAAATGCCGTGAAACCCGGTGGCCAATAAATTCAACTTGGGGATTTCCGAAAATCCATCGCTGTTCGCATCAAAAAATCCCCGGTTTCTGGAATTGATGAAAGCGGTAATTCCGGCGTTTCGCTTTTTGTTCATGAGCGTTCCGTTTCCGTTGATGGAATAGTCGGACGTTTGAGCGCCCGTGTTTTGGTACGAGGATTGGAACTCTCCCCCATTCTTTTTGGGAATTTTAGTGATGATGTTCACCGTTCCACCAATGGCACTTGAGCCGTACAAAGAAGACCCGCCACCACGCACCACTTCAATTCGATCGATGAGGTTGGCGGGGATTTGCTCCATCCCGTACAACCCCATGAGCGGACTAAACAAGGGCCGCCCGTTGAACAAAACCTGAGAATAACCGCCTTGCAAACCATTCATCCGAAGTTGGGTATAATTGCAGGTTTGGCAGTTGGTTTCCACCCTCAGGCCTGGCTGAAACTTCAAACCGTCGGACAAGTTGCAGGCCTGTAGTTCGTTCAATGCTTTGCTATCCAAAACGTTAACCATCACGGGCGAATCGGTTTTCTTTTTGAAGGTTTTGGTACCGGTTACCACAAATTCCGGACGAAAAATGGTTTTAATGCTATCTGGAGTGGTGGGGGTGCCTTGGGAAAAGACCCAAACAGCGGAACATTGCAAAACTCCAAAAATTCCTATTCTTTTCCACCAATTCATGCTCAAAGCTAATTCCTTTTTTCATTTTAAAAAAATATTTTTAGACTACCCTAAAATTCAATCCACTCGATTGTAGATCATTTAATAATGAAAAGAGCCTTCCATTTTTTTGTAGCTATTCAATGGACGTTAGGGTTTCTGAGGAAAGGGTTGATTCCTGTTTTGATAAACTTCAAGAAAAGACAATCTGAAATTTTACAATTTTCCGTATTTTTACCGAGTATGAATCCTTCAAAAGTAATCCTCACCGTAACAGCCCACCCCGACGATGAGGTGTTGGGATTTGGTGGAACTTCGTATGCCCTTTCAAAAAAGGGATACACCGTTTTCAATCTCATTTTATCCGGGCAAGTTGATGCGCGGCAACACCGTCCGAATGTTGACGATTTGCACCGTCATACGGCGAATGCCCAAGAAATCATTGGAGCTGAAAAACCCATTTTAGGGCCGTTCCCCAACATCAAATTCAACACCGTTCCTCACCTGGATTTGGTTCAATTCATCGAAAAATACATCGAAGAGATCCAACCCGATTATGTGTTTACGCACCATCCGTACGACCTGAATAACGACCATTACCACACCTCGAAAGCGTGCCAAGCTGCCATTCGATTGTTCCAAAGAAAACCCGTAAAGCCCATTTCTGGCTTTTATTTCATGGAGATTCTATCTTCTACCGATTGGGCGTTTCCGGTGGACGGACAGAATTTCACTCCCACCGCTTTTTGGGAAATTGGTGAGGAAGGAGTTCAAAAGAAAATCGAGGCCTTGCGTTGTTACGAAGGCGTCATGCGCGACTTCCCGCACCCCCGAAGTGAAGAAATCCTGAAAGGATTGGCCGCCTATCGGGGCGGACAAGCGGGATTGAAGTATGCCGAAGGATTCCAAGTGGTGTTTCAACAAAATATTTTCTGATGTATTCCTTGATCAAACGAACCATCGATATTTTGGCGTCCCTGTCGGTATTGATCGTCCTTTCTCCCATTTTATTTTTGGTTGCCGTTATCATCTACCTGCAAGATTTTGGTAATCCCATTTTTAAACAACAGCGAATGGGAAGGAATGGGGAGCCTTTCAACTTTTACAAGTTCAGAAGCATGCCCCTCAACACTCCAAATGTGGAGTCGAAAGACCGCGACAAACTAACCATTACGCCATTTGGGAAGATTTTACGCCGTTCCAATTTGGATGAAATTCCGCAGCTGTTCAATATTTTGAATGGCGACATGAGTTTAATTGGTCCCAGGCCTTCCATTCTTTCCCAAACCGAGTTAACCGAAATGCGCAAAGCCAACGGCTCCATTCACCTTCGTCCGGGATTAACCGGTTGGGCGCAAGTGAACGCTTATGATTTCATGCCCAACGAAGTGAAGGCCGAGTTCGACGGTTATTACGCAAAAAACATCAGTTTCGGATTGGACGTAAAAATTGTATTGAAAACCTTGGGATATTTAACCAAAAAACCACCTACTTACTGATATGAAAATTGCCTTTTGCACCTGCGTACAAATTGGTTTGAGTTGCATGGAAGCCATTTATGCTTCTGGTGGCTCGTTGGATTTGATTTTGAGCATTCCCGATGAAAAAGCCCGGAAAAAATCGGGTAGAATTTATGTAGATGATTTTGCTCAGAAGCATGGAATACCCGTTTTTAAGTCCAACCACATCAACGACGAAGCGGTGAAAGAGGAATTGAAGAACCGTGGAATAGATTGGTTGATCATCATTGGATGGTCGCAAATTGCTTCGAAGGAGGTTATTTCTGTTCCCACCTTTGGAACCATTGGCGCCCACCCCACCCTGTTGCCCGAAGGGCGCGGAAGAGCAGCCATCCCTTGGGCCATTCTAAAAGGGCTACCCCAAACCGGAGTTTCTTTTTTCAAAATGGATGAAGGAGTAGATACCGGTGAAATTTTAGGTCAGGAAATGGTA
>CANHCV010000096.1 GCA_947459245.1 Bacteroidota bacterium | reverse complement strand
AAATTGAAGGAAGTCGTTTTTGTGCACAATAAGGGAAAGGTTGAAATTCGTCCTGTAACTTTGGGAATTCAAGACGATACCTACATTTCCATTTTATCGGGGTTGAAAAAAGGCGATGAAGTGGTGATTGCTCCCACGAGTACGATCACCAAAGACCTGAAAGACAAAGAAATAGTGGAAGTGGTGGAGAAGTCGAAGTTGTACGACAGTTTCCAGAAAAAGTGAAAAAAATAGCCCTCATTGGAGGAGGTAGTTGGGCCAGTGCGCTAGCAAAACTTCTTACAGATAATCAGCTCCCGCTTACTTGGTGGGTTCGTGATTCCGATCAAGCCGAAAGCATTCAAAAGGAGGGATTCAATCCCAAATACCTTTCTTCGGTTCATTACCCCACTTCATTGCTTTCGGTTACCACTGATGTTAAACTTGCATTTGACGGGGCAGATTTCATCATCCTAGCTGTTCCAGCTGCTTTTTTACGCTCATCGCTTCGATCCATCACTGCGGAAGATTTCAGGAATAAAGTAATCGTATCGGCCATCAAAGGAATGATTCCTGAAACCAAGCAAATTGTGGCCGAATTTCTAGGCGATCATTATTCGGTTGATCCCTCGCAAATGCTGGTTATTGCCGGGCCTTGCCACGCCGAAGAGGTTGCCGAAGAGCGCTTGAGCTACCTTACCATTGCCGGCCGGGAAGAAATCGCTCAAGAATTTGCCAGCATGTTGGCCGGCAAACACCTCAAAACCAAAACTTCCGAAGATTTAATTGGTACCGAATACGCAGCTGTTCTGAAAAACATTTACGCCCTTGCCTGTGGCATTGCCAAAGGATTGGGATATGGCGATAACTTTCAGGCCGTTTTGGTTTCCTCGGCCGTTGGAGAAATGAAAAGGATCACCAAGAATATCTACAAATTAAAACGGAAAATGCACGAACCCGCTTACTTGGGCGATCTTTTGGTTACAGCTTATTCCCAATACAGTAGGAATCGAACGTTCGGAAACATGATCGGACGTGGGTACAGCGTAGCCAGCGCCAAAGTGGAATTGGGCATGGTGGCCGAAGGTTATTTTGCCACACCCGCCATTCGTCAAATTTGCCTTGAAAAAACAATAAAGGCCCCCATTGTGGAGGCCGTTTATCAAAGTCTTTACGAGGGAAATGCCAAAAAGGCGTTCAAAAAGCTCGAAGATCAAATCGGTTAAGAGTTCCCGAAGTAATCGCGCATTCGTTCGAAAAATCCTTTTTGTTTCCCTTCCGATTCCATGGAAAATCCAGGCATACCACCCATCTTTTCTAGTACTTCTTTTTCTTCTGAACCTACTTTAGAGGGGACAAAAATATTGGTATAAATCAATAGATCGCCGCGTCCATAGCCATTTAGAACCGGAAGTCCTTTGCCTTTCAGTCGTAGAATTTTACCGGCATGGGTTCCTGGGTCGATTTTTATTTTCACCTTTCCTTCTAAGGTAGGCACTTCCAAGGAAGATCCTAAAACGGCATCTTTGTAGGTTATGGTGAGATCGTAAATCAGGTCGTGACCGTCGCGCTTCAATTCTTCGTGTTTTTCTTCTTCGATCACCACGATCAAATCTCCGGCACGTCCGCTACGAGGGCCCACGTTCCCGCGGCCACCCACGCTCAGCTGCATGCCATCGGCCACACCGGCGGGGATGTTCAAGGATATCGTTTCTTCTTCGTACACCCTTCCTTCACCCGAACAGGTTCCGCATTTTGCTGTTACCGTTTTTCCTTCACCGTTGCACGAAGTACACGTGCTTTGGGTAGCGATTTGCCCCAAAAATGTATTTTGCACTTTTCGAACAGCTCCGGTACCGTTGCACGTTTTGCAACTGGAATAGGACGTACCGTCTTTTGCCCCAGAACCGCTGCAGGTAGCACAAGCAACGTATTTTTTAATTTTTACCTTCTTTTCTACTCCTTTGGAAATTTCTTCCAGGGTCATTTTTACTTTGATGCGGATGTTTGTTCCTTTGGGAGCACCTCCTCTTCTTTGACCACCTCCACCGAAGAAAGACCCAAATCCAGAATCGCCGAACGCATCACCGAAAACATCACCAAAATTGGAGAAAATATCGTCCATGGAGAAACCGCCGCCGCCGCCGCCGAATCCGCCGCCTTCAAAGGCCTGATGGCCAAAACGGTCGTATTTAGCTCGCTTATCGGCATCACTTAACACCTCGTAGGCTTCGGCTGCTTCTTTGAATTTATCTTCCGCAGCTTTGTCACCCGGATTTTTATCAGGGTGGAATTGAATCGCTAATTTGCGATACGCCTTTTTGATTTCTTCGGCTGTGGCCGACTTTGAAACGCCTAAAACGTCGTAAAAATCGCGTTTACTCATGGATTATTGGGCGACCACTACTTTTGCGTAGCGAATCATTAGATCGTTTAACTTGTACCCTTTCGAAACAACATCGAAAACGGTATTTTTTAATTCCTCTGAAGGAGCTGGAAAAGTAGTAATGGCTTCGTGTTCATCCGTGTTGAACGGTTGTCCTTTTGCCTCAATGGCCTTTAAACCTTTTGATTTTAAAATACCAACGTATTGCTGATGGATTAACTCCACTCCTTTTTTCACGGCCTCAATATCGGTAGCTTTTTCCATGCTAGCCAAAGCCATTTCAAAATTATCCAAAACGGGAAGGAGATCGATGATCAAATCTTTCGATGCTGTTTGAATGAGTTCGATGCGTTCGCGAGCTGCTTTCTGCCGTAAATTCTGAAAATCGGCCATCAAGTACAAAACCTTCTTTTCAGACTCTTCCAATTTTGTTTGAAGTTCAGCCAATGCATCCTTCCCTTCTTCTTGTGTTTCTTCTGAAGAATTAGCAGTATTTTCTTCGTTTTGAAGGGTATTTTCGATGTTTTCTTCGGGTTGGGGTTGTTGATTCTCTTGCTCGTTTGACTGGCTCATAATCCGATTTTTTTCGAAAAACTGCAAAGGATTTGCCAAGGTCGAATTTCCGACAAAATGTCACCCAAGTTTGAGGAAAAAGATTGGGGATTTCTTTCGAAATTTGGGCATGAAAATTTACACCAAAACGGGAGATGCCGGGACCACTTCTTTGCTAGGAGGAAGCAGGGTATCAAAAGCAGATATGCGCATTGAAACCTATGGAACCGTTGATGAATTGAACAGCCATGTGGGTTTACTGAGAAGTGAGGCCGATGAAGAAGAATCGGTAGCATTATTGTTGTTCATCCAAGATCGTCTCTTCACCATGGGGAGTCATTTGGCCTTGGAATCGGGGAAGAACTTCCAACTTCCAACGATTGAAAGCGACGATGTTGAGCGGTTGGAACGTGCCATGGATCGGATGAACGAAGTGGTTCCACCGATGCGTCATTTCATTTTGCCGGGTTCCAATTCGGCGGAGGCACACGCTCACATTGCCCGTTGCGTTTGCCGCCGAGCCGAGCGATTGTTGGTGGCTTTGAACGAAAATGAACCGCAGGAACCCATCCTTCAAATCTTCCTGAATCGATTGAGCGATTATTTGTTCGTTTATTCGCGTTTCCTCACCCACCAAAAAGGATTGGAAGAAACCCCATGGATTCCGAAAAAATAAACACCGCACACCGGCCGTTTGAGGCCCTCGAGATCGGGGCTTTTCGGTGGTTCGTGGCCTATCGTTTCTTCTTCACCTTCGGACTACAAATGTTGGCCACGATTGCTGGTTGGCAAATTTGGGCCATGACCCACAGCAAAATCCAGCTCGGTTACGCCGGTTTGGTAGAAGCCATTCCCAGCATCGGCATGGCTTTGTATGCAGGCCACATTGCCGACAAATACGCACGAAAAAAAGTGGCCTTGGGAGCCATGATTTTTATTCAATTATCGGTTTTAGGCCTGCTGATTGGGTTTTGGTTGGGGAGGGATCTATCCTTTTCAGCATTTATTTTCGCCGCCCTGTTTGGAGTAGGATTTGGACGAAGTTTTATGGCGGCGGCTTCTTTTGCTTCCTTGGGCACATTAATTCCCAAAGAAAAGATGAGCAACGCGGTAAGTTGGAGCAGCACCATTTGGCAAATGGGGATGATTACCGGACCCGCAGCGGGCGGTTTGTTCTACAGTTTTCTCAGCAGCCGTTCGGAATTCGCTTTCGAATGGTGCTATGCCGTAGTTTTAGCCTTCCTATTTGTTGGTTTTTTGGCTTTTTCAAGAATTCCCATTCCCCATGTACCACCGGTAACCCAACAAGAAAAGATTTGGGATCGATTAACCTCGGGATTGAAATACGTTTTCCAGCACAAAGTGCTCTTAAGTGCTTTCAGTTTAGATTTATTTGCGGTTTTATTTGGTGGAGCCGTAGCTATTTTACCCGTTTTCGCCGATGAGGTTTTGAAGGCCGGCGCCATTCAATTGGGTTGGTTACGGGCCGCGCCGGCCATCGGTTCTGCTGGAATGGCGATGATGCTCGCTTTCCGAAAACCGATGAAAAATGCTGGGAAAAATCTCCTCTGGGCAGTTTTTGGATTTGGAATTTGCATGATTGGATTTGGATTGAGCACCCATTTTTGGGTGGCCTTTTTCTTCCTGTTCTTCAGCGGCGTTTTGGATTCGATCAGTGTGGTTATTCGAAATACCATCACCCAACTTTATACCCCCGATGAAATGCGAGGGCGGGTTAGCGCCGTAAGCAGCATGTTCATTGGCAGCAGCAACGAAATTGGCGCATTCGAATCGGGTTTGGCAGCACAGTCCATGGGGTTGGTTCCCTCGTTGTTGTTTGGAGGGAGCATGACCATTATGATTGTTGGAATGATTGCTTGGAAGGCCCCTGCATTGAGGGCGTTAAGCCTTAGAGACCCGCAGCAGGAATAGCTACAATTCCCAATTTCTTACGAATTTCTTCGGCCAAACGGATGTTGGCGGCCAAAGCGATTTGGGAATAATTCTGGGAAGCATTGCGGAAACCTCCGGCTTCGGTTCGCCACAATTGTTTGATCAAATCCATTCCTCCCTCTTT
>CANHCV010000095.1 GCA_947459245.1 Bacteroidota bacterium | reverse complement strand
GCTAAATTGGTATTTCTAAAGTCAATGTCATCAGCACTTCCGTTGGGTTCGTTATAAATTCCCCCATTAGCCGATCCCAACGCACATGTTCCTGTTCCACAATTTGCAGTGGTGGCGCAAGTACCCAATAAATCGAAATTCTCAGAATAAGGTAAATTAATCAAATTGGATGCCGTATAGGTAGAAACACTATTGATGGAATTGTTGGCCGAAACCAAATCGCCTGCAAGTCCAACCTGGAAATTAACCGTATAAACTCCCGCTGCGGTTGTAGAAATAAATGTTGGGAAAGTGAACCAAGCTGTGTCGAACGGGTCGATGGACCTGCGCAAGGTATCAGCCCCGGAAGCCGTAATCGCCCCGGTGATGGAATAACTAACAGGAACATTGGAGATGGATTGAGTTCCATCGTTTCGAATTACAACCGTAACGGCCGTTTGAGCATTTCCGTGGCAAGATGGCGTTCTTCCAGCAGCTGGGGAAATCACTGCTAATGCTTCTGCATCAACGGTTACCGGACAATTTAATGCCGTAGCGTTTTTATTGAAAGCCAGTCCACGTTCTGAAATTGCTCCTTGTGGTCCCAAAGCAGTGATGGCAAACCAAGTATTTGCGGTGGAAATTCCAGTTCTTCGAACAATGAATCCGGTACTCACTGAAGTTCCAATGGAATCCATGTAACGAGCACCCAATTCGTGGATGCGATAACCTGTTGCGCCGGGAACGGCATTCCAAATCAACCGCAACGAATCGGCGCACTGCCAATCCAAGCGCAATCCAGTTGGTCGATTGATGAAGGAAACGGTGGTGTCTGGGTAAAAGAATTGTCCGTTTCTGCCGATGCGAAGCATTCCGTTTCCGGTTGCAGGTACCACCGGAACGGTCCATTCGTAGTGGCGTACGTTAGCCCCTAAATTGGTCGCAATGTTTGCCCAATTCAATCCACTATCTACCGAATAAGCCAAATCGAAAGTTCCGTTGTTTCCAACGGCATCCCAATGAATTACCTCTCTTTGACCTGCCGAAAATCCTTCTCTTCCGAATGGAGCCATGAATTTAACATCTTCGGTTAAAAAGGTGTAAACCAAGATGTAACGCTGGGGTCCCATGGGAATAGAAGACCCTTTGATTTGCAATTGGATGGGACCGGCAGTTGGATTATCAATCACAATCTGTTCTACGTTATTCAAAGAATCTCTACCGGGAACAGCTAAACTGTTCAAAATGGCTGCATTTCGAGCAGGTGTTAATACCAAAGGAAGATGGGTGATTCCATTGTTCACTGCTTTGAAATCGATGTCGTTCACCAGGGCTTTTGTTGCGTTACCAACGCCTGCGGTATCGGGCCAGTAACACATCAATTTAACCTGTCTTGTTCCAGCAGGAACTACAATGCTGTGGTTGATGGAATCTCCTTGAACCAAAAATGAATCGATGTAGGTTCGTTGCTCCAACGCTTTTAGGGCGCGATACGCGTTAACGCGTCCAAATCCATAGGTATAATCGGGACCGCGGTTACCCAAGTCTTCGGCTGTATTCAGAAGAACTGCTTTCAAAAGAGCTCCGGGAGCATTTCTTCCAGCATTGAATTCCCGGTAGGCTTGGTACAATTGAGCGGTAATTCCCGCAATCCCTGGCGAAGCAGCCGAGGTGCCTCCTCCGGGAGCATAGGTGTTGTTGGGATCTGTACTGATTTGGTTGGTTCCGTTGGCGCAAATATCGGGTTTAATGCGTCCGTCGGCCGATGGGCCGCGGGAAGAAGTTGGGTCAATTACGCCAAGGTAAGTGGTATTCCCGGCAGCCATCACGTGTTTGGAAGCTTTGTAGCCGCCGGTGATGGTCCCCCAGCCGGTTCCTGCACCGTAATTACAGTTGTTTTGGCCTTGGTTACCACCGGAAAAAACGTGCATGAGTTGCTGGTTTGCCCCCATTTGCAAATCAATGGTTCGGGCATCAGCCGTATAACCTCCGTTGCAGGTTTGGGAATACGATGTGGTAGAAATAACCTGTCCGGTGGTGGTGAAATTTTGAGGAGCATTCACCACTTGGGCATATCCATTGATGATATAGTTGATGATTTGGGCGCCATCGGCCATGCCAGCTGCGCGAGAATCGAGGTTTCCAGCGCCCCCAATGATTCCGGCACACATGTCGCCATGCGTTCCCGTATTCGTGGTGGCTACGTTGGTTAATCTCCCGGTAAAATCGATGTGTGGACCCACAATTCCATCGTCGCCCACCGCTACGGTTACCCCATTCCCGTTGAATTTTCGGGCTAGCGGATTGAATTTATTGTTGATGGGGGAAGAACGGTGCAAGGCCCTTGCTTCGGTATCTTCTTTTTCTCCAGGTTTGGAAACACACTCCAAAAACTGAAGCGCAGTGATTTGAGTGAGATCATCAATTTTTGAAATGGGTCCTTCCACCAACCAATGCTGGTACTGCCGTTGATTTTCAAAAATGCGGAACCCAAGGGCTTCCATGGCTTTTTCTACTTCATCAACAGATGCATTTTTGTAAGCTGTAATGGAAAGTTTTACTTGTTTCCCGTTCAAGGCCCATTCCGGGTATTGAGCAGAAAACAATTCTTTACTTTGTTTCATGGAATTGCTCACCGTTAAGATGGCAACAACTCCGTTTTGCTTCAAAGTTTCTACAGAAATAGAAGTTGGAATGGAAGCAAAATAAGCCTTTTCGGGCATGTAATCGAGGAATTCAATCCCGAAAGATTTGATGGTTTCGATTTGCTTCTGACTGGGTATTTGGGCAAATTGGATGATTCTTACCCCCTTGCCCGATTGGATTTCACCCTTACTCCAAGGGGAATTCCAAGTGATGAAACCCGTAGGTTGTACGGTTCCCGATTGGAAATACAAAGGGGAAAGGGAGCTTTGGGCGGTAGCCCCTACTGCAAACAGGCAGAATACACTGCCCCAAATTAAATTTTTCATACCGTTAGTTCGTTTCAAATGTACAAAAAACCACAGGGTTGTGAAATACTTGCACTTGATTTTTGCATCTTTGTGAAAAAAAACTGACTTGAAAATTTCATGGGAAAAAGTAGGTTTGCACCCGCAGCAAAAGGTGCTCATTGGATGCAGCGGAGGCGTTGATTCTATGGCACTTTTGCATTCCGCTGCACCATTTTTTCCGAAGATTGGAGCCGTTTACATTCATCACGGATGGAGAAAAAATGGGGGCCAAGAGATGGAACATGTTCGACGGGCATGCGAGGAACTTCACGTTCCATTTCATTTCGAAGAAATTCCCCCATCGCATTGGGAAGATTTTAAAGGCAGTTGGGAGTTGGAAGCCCGGGAATTAAGGTATCAGATCTTCCAAAAAATCGTGGATCATCACGGTTACGATAGGGTTTTGTTGGGGCATCACCGCGATGATGTGGTTGAAACGGTCATCATGAATCAACTGCGCGGAACCGGGCTGTCGGGAATGAAAGGGATTCCCCCAATTCGTGAACCTTTTGCCCGGCCATTGATGGACTTTTCCAAGAAGGAACTCATTCATTTTGCCCAGAAAAACGGTATTTCTTGGATGGAAGATGAATCGAACAACGACACCCGGTTTTTACGAAACTCCATCCGCCATCGGTTGATTCCCATTTTGGAAGAAATTCAGCCCCATTCAGTTGACTCTATTGCACGAAATGCGTGGTTCATGGGGCTTCAAAACGACCTGATGAACGAATTGGTGGATGAGAAACTGCCTTTGCAGAAATGCAACTACGGATTTTTCATCGACTTATCGGGTGTGAAATCCATGAAAAATGCACCCATGCTGTTGTTCATGGTTTTGCGCCGATACGGATTTTCTTTGGAACAATGCCAAGATGTTTTGGCGCACATCGGCCAAAAAAATGTTCGTTGGCACTCCAAAAATTGGCAAGTGGTGGTGGTGGATCAAATCCTTCAACTGGGGAAATTCCCATCCGAAGAAGTGTTTTTTGAGGGTACCCTGCAAAGCTGGAATGAAAATGTTGGAACGCCGATATTTGGATTCGTCGACCACCAAAAACAGCTCATCATTCGCTCGTGGAAGGCCGGTGATCGAATGGAATACGCACCGGGAAAACACAAAAAAGTGAGCGATTTTCTGCCAACCAAAGGTGTTTACGGTTTAGAAAAAGATGGGGTATTGGTGGTGGAATGTGAAGGAAAATTGATAGCGGTGGGTACCCTTTGGGTTCATGCTGATTGGAGGTCACAGTAAGTTGCCCTCGATAAATCCCGACGCATGTCGGGACACTCGGGCAACGGGGAATAAGAGGCGTTCATCGAGTGTTCCTATCGATAAAAATCTCACTTCGTTCGATTCACTCGAGGAACGGGAATAAGGCGCTCCTCGAGTGTTCCCGACGAATGTCGGGAAATTATCGATAGGCCCCCTAACTGTTAGTCCTGGGTGCAGCGAGCCGAAAAACCGCGGCTCTTACTGTCGCCGTCCCGGATGATAGCGGAATAGTTATAGAACAAATAGCGATCGAAAGCATTGGTAGAGGAAGACTCGGAAGACGACCAGAAGAAGGTGTTGTCCCCTATGTAGCTGAAAGAGCCATTTGTACTGCGATAACCACTTGAAAGCGCAGAAAATCCGCTGCTATTCGTAGCTCCGGTGTTGGGAGAAGACCATAAACCACTGATGGATTTTACCATTCCGCCAGCAATTGAACTACTCGTTCCAATAACCGAGCAATTCGCTGAAGCATCTAAGAACGTCGTCAACGTGCAATATTCCGCATCGCTTGGTAAGTGCCAACCCGTAGGGCAAATGCCCCTTACATTTCCTGCAAAGGCGGGACTTGGTGAAGTGGAATTGCTTGCCCCATTTTGGTATTGAACCGCTTCCGCCCATTGGTAGAGTCCGCCGTAAATGGAGCAATTGGCGGTGTCGTTGTTGTAGCAGTATTTTTCTAAAATGCTGTTGTCGGTTTGGTCGTTGGCGCCCAATATCATGGTACCTGCATTCACGTTTTTCTGGAACCAACACTGGGTGCCAATCTGCACGGTGGGGTAGCTTTCACTAGCGTAAGCTACGGTTTGTCCGCAAGCGAAGG
>CANHCV010000094.1 GCA_947459245.1 Bacteroidota bacterium | reverse complement strand
TGCCCAATGGCATGAAGGTATTTGTGGTGGAAAATCACAAAATCCCAACGGTTTCTGCCTTGTTGTCCATTGTTTCCAATCCATATCATGAAGGCGACAAAGCTGGAATGGTTGATTTAACGGGTCAAATGTTAACCCGCGGAACCGGCACGAAATCCAAGGATCAAATCGATGCTCAAGTTGATTTCATCGGAGCATCTTTGTCGTCATCCGGCGGTTCGGTTTCTGCTGATTTTTTAAGCAAGTACACCGACCAAATGATGGAATTATTTGCTGAAGTGGTGCAAAATCCATCGTTCAACGATGAGGAGTTTCAAAAATTGAAGCGCCAAACCATCAGCAGTTTGAAGTCGAACAAGTCCGACGCTAACGCCATTGCTCGAAATGTAGCGAGAGTGTTGCGCAACGGAAAGCAACATCCTTATGGAAACATTTCGACGGAGGAGTCGGTAGCTCGCGTGGAGCTGAATGATCTTCGTAACTACTACAAGCAATTCTTCGTGCCCAACAACGCCTACCTGGTTTTGGTGGGAGATATCGACGTTAATCGTGCGCGCATGATTACGGAGAAGGCGTTCAATGCTTGGCAACCGGCGAATTCGCAAATGGAAATGGTGGCTAACCCTCAACCGCCCAAACAAACCCAGGTGGTTTTGGTGAACAAGCCAGGGGCGGTTCAATCGGTGATCCAAATTACCTATCCCATTCAGTTCAACCAGAAGAGCAAGGACTTTTTTGCTGCGATGGTGATGAATGAAATGTTGGGTGGTGGCATTTTCGGCAGTCGGTTGAATCAGAATTTGCGTGAAGTAAAAGCCTACACGTATGGAGCTGGTTCTCGTTTGAGCACCGATCCATTTGTTAGCGGCTTTACCGCTTCTGCCAGCGTGCGCACCGAGGTGACCGATAGTGCTGTTGATCAATTCATGTTGGAATTGGATCGGATGCGCAATGAGTTGGCTCCCGATACCTTGGTAAGAAAGATCAAGTCGTACATGACCGGTTCTTTCGCACGTTCGTTAGAAAGTCCGTCAACGGTTGCAAGCTTTGCTTACAACACTGCACGTTTGGGATTGGATGCTAATTTCTACCAAGATTATTTGAAATCCATCAGTGCCGTTACAGCGGAAGATATTCGTGCAGCTGCTCAAAAGTATTTGCAGCCTGGAGCTTGCTACGTTTTAGTGGTAGGAAATGCTGCAGCGGTAAGCAAGAAGTTGGAGCGTTTTTCGGCTAACGGAAAAGTGGTTCAATTGGATATTTATGGAGATCCTGCCAAAACGGGTGGAGCTGTTCCAGCCGGTTTAACCGTGAAGAAAGTGGTTGATAGCTACATCGCAGCTACGGGCGGTGCCGAAGCGTACAAAAAGTTGAAGAATTACAAAACTTCTTACGACGGTGAAATTCAAGGCAGAACGTTAACCGTTGTTACCTCTCGAATGATTCCCAATTTCATGATGAATACCCAGAAAATGGGTAGCATGACGTTAGGATCGATGAAGTACAATGGAAAAGCAGCTGTTCAAAGCGGCATGGGCGGAACCCAGAAAATCGAAGGGAAAGAATTGGAAGCGGTAGCCTTGCAAGCCAACTTCGACTTCGATTGGAATTTCGAAGCATACGGGGTGAAAGCCGAGTTGAAAGGTACCCAAGAAGTAAATTCCATGAATTGCGTTGTGATGGAACTTTCCAAAGGCGATTACAAAGAAACCCGTTACTTCGATTTGAAAACCGGTTTGTTGATTCGTTCCGAAGAAATGGTAACTCCTCCTCAGGGAGAAGCCTCGGTAAAAACTACGGATTATGCCGATTATAAAGCCATTCCAGGAAGCGTTTTGGTTCCCGGAAAAATTACCCAAAACTTTGGTCCCATGGTCATCGAATTGAAGTTGACGAATTCTTCGGCCAACGAAAAGATGAAAGCCTCAGATTTTGAGTAAACCGAACGAAGATCATCCTTTTAAAAGCCGCGGAAACGCGGCTTTTTTTTGTACCTTCGAATATGAAGTTGGAGTATTTTCAATTCGATGAAAAAAGTACCGTTCACCATCCTTCCGTAAGCTGGGAGGAGTTGATGGACGCAAATGAAATGTCGGTAAAAAATCATTGGTTCAATGTAGAGGTTGATTCTCGGCATCAAATTATGGATCAAATTGCGGCCACTTGGGAAATTCATCCGTTGTTGCTGGAAGATATTTTATCAAAAGATCAATTGCCCAAATACGAGGTAATTGATGGAATTCTATTTTTCAGCTTGAAGATGATTTGGATCAAGGAAGGGAAATTGGCTTTGGAACATCTCTCCTTCCTCCTCAAAAAGAATCAATTGCTCACCATTCAAGATGGAATTCGAGGCGATGTTTTTGAACAAGTGCGAACCCGTTTGGTGCAACGCACCGGAAAAGTCCATCAAAAAGGGGCAGATTTTCTACTGCTTCGCCTGTTGAACGCAGTGATGGAAAGTTACCACGTGGTTTTGGATGATTTGACAGAAAGGATTCAGCAATTGGAGTCGGATCTTCTTCTGCAAAAAAAACAAATTAACCTCTTCCACATTTTGGAAATGAAACGTCAGTGGGCCGAAATTCGGAAATGGATTGCGCCTTTGGCCTACGTTGTTCGCGATTTAAAAGCCGAGTCGCACGATTATTTTGAAGCTTCAAATGTTGCCTACATCAACGAGTTGCAGGATCAAATTCACAATTTGATGACGGATTTGGAATTGGCGCGGGATGCGATGAATAACTTGATCGATATTCATCGGGAGAACCAAGGCAAAACCACCAACGATATCATAAAAACGCTCACGGTTATTTCGGCCATTTTTATTCCGTTAACGTTCATTGTTGGTGTTTACGGGATGAATTTTGAAGTGTTTCCAGAATTAAAATGGAAATACGGGTATCTTTTTATTTGGATTGTTATGTTACTGGTTGCCGGCGGAATGCGCATGTATTTCGTGCGCCGAAAGTGGTGGTAATTACTTCAGTTTTCGGGTGGTGAAATAGGAAAAAACACTTCCCATTCCCAATCCCAGCAACAGTACAAAACCGATGTCGCCCAGTTTTAACGCCACGGGGTAGGGCACTTGTTGGTATTCACTCAGAACCACCCATCCGAATTGTTGCTGACCGAGCACTACAGCGATTCCGGTCACAATTCCGAGAAGTGTAGCGCATCCGCTTACCAAAATTCCGAAAACTACGAAGATGGATTGGATGGAGGAAGAGGTGGCTCCCAAGGCTGAAAAAATGGTGATGTCTTTTTGTTTTTCTACCACCAACAATCGAAGTGCGCCAATGAGACCCATACCAGCGATGAGGATGATAAAACTGAGGATGACGAAACCCACCCATTTTTCGAGTCGGAAGATCTGAAAAAGAGTTTCCTGCTGTTCAAATCGGTTTTTTATGGAAAATTCAGCAGGAAGAAAGCGGCGTATTTCTTCTTGAATGGAGGCGATGGGTACATCGGGTTGGGTGAAAATTTCGATGGAGGAAAGGGCCATGGAATCGTTCACCAAGCTGCGCAAATACGAAATCGGAACCATGGCCAGTTGCTGATCAATTTCGGGCTCTACTTCGAATCGGCCGGTTGGCATGAACCGTTGCTGGAGGTAGGAAGAAGCGGGATCTGCGAAGTTGATGCCTCCTCTTCGGGGTAAAAAAAGCGTAACGTTTTGGGTGTAATCGTTGGGGTTTACTCCAAGACGTTGGTAAAGACCAGCTCCCATCCACATGTTTGGGGCGTTGGGGTCCCAGGGAGAACCTTCTTTCAACAGGGTTGGTTTACCCGCGGTAGAGGAGGGGAGTAGTTGCAGAAACGACGAGTTTATTCCTTTGATTCTCGCCAAATCTTCGTATTTGCCATAACGAAGCAAGGCGTTTTCTTCCAAAGTGGGTGCAACGCCTTTAACGCCAGGAATAGCGGTTATTTTGGATAGAAGGAGTTGATTTTCTTGAAAGAATTTCCCTTCGTTCAATTCAATTTTCAGGTCGGGATCCAGTTTTGAAAACAGGGAACCTACGTAATTTTCGAGTCCGTTGAAAACGGAAAGGATAATAACGAGCGCGGCTGTTCCTACCCAAACGCCGAGAAAGGCAAAGAGACTGAGCCAATGCACGAATCCCCATTTTTGGAAGGAGAAGAAATACTTGGCTGCAACGGTTCGAACGAACGCGTTCATGAGTCTTTCAGCAGCTGGTCGATGTGTTCGTAATAGTCCATGGAATCGTCGCGGAAGAACGATAATTCGGGAATTTTCCGCATGCTGCCTTTCACGAGTTTCCCAAGTTTGTAACGGATTTCTCCGGTGGCTTGTTGAATATTTTTCAGAACCGCGTCGGGGTTGGGAGCTGCGAAGATGGAAAGGTAAATTTTGGCAACGCTAAGGTCGGCAGTAACGCGAACTACGGTAACGGTTACCATGCTTCCTTGGGCCAATTGAGGCATTTCAAACTGCAACAACTGTGCGATTTCCTTTTGGAGCATGCGTCCTAACTTCAACTGCCTCGTACTTTCCATGGGTAATTTTTTTCAAAGTTACGAATTACATTTGTGAGATGAAGTACTTGGTTTTTCTCTTTTGGTTTTTCTTGTCTTTTCAGGAGGTGCGCTACACCAAGGAAAAGGAATGGGTGGTGAAATCTTTTGAAGATTTTAAGGAAAAGAAAATCATCCCTTCAGGTTTTTATGATGGAGAGCAAGAGTATAAAATAAGACCGAACGATTTGTGGTTGTATTTTGAAGATCAAAATACCGTTAAGGTAAAATTGCCGACCGGTGTGGTGGAGTTGAAAACGAAGGGATTGATTCGGGCAAACAAGTTTTTGTATTTTCAATTTGAAGAGTACAAAGGTGGTGTTTCCACGGGCAAAGAGGGGCTTTTGAAATTATTCAATAAGAAAGGAGCCGTTACGCGCATCCACTTGGAGTATCGAGGTGGAGGAGGGTACCAGTTTTTCTTGGAGAAGTAAGAATTCCATTTTTTCATCCGGCCCCCGACGGCACTGTGCCCTCGACGGCACTGCATTGTCTCGTCCTAAAATAGGTTTACAAAAAAAAGGACAAAATGGAGAAGAAATGTAAACCCAATTTCGGACAATGGCGCAACAAAAGGCTGTACTTGTCGGATGAAGAAAAGCAAATCTTAATTAAAGATTATCTGAACGGAAATGAATC
>CANHCV010000093.1 GCA_947459245.1 Bacteroidota bacterium | reverse complement strand
AAGGAAAAACGAGAAAACATGAATATGCAAAACTTCACCGAAAAGTCGCAAATGGCTGTTCAGCAATCCATTGGAATAGCTGAGAATTTAGGACATCAGTCCTTGGAAAATGGCCACTTGCTCAAGGGAATCATGGAGGTTGATGAAACAGTCCTCCCCTATTTTCTACAGAAAGTCCAAGCAAGCAAAGAACGACTAACGCTTCCGCTTGATGCGCAAATTAAAAGGTACCCCAAGGTTGAAGGAGGGGGACAAGTTTTTGTGGGAAATTCCCTTTCGAAAACCTTTAAAAATGCCGAAGCTCACATGAAAAAAATGGGAGATCAATACGTTTCTCTCGAACATTTATTGCTGTCGCTCTCTGAAAATACCGATGAAATCGGGAATCTGTTAAAAGACATGGGGTTCAAATCAGCCCAACTTCAAACGTGGATTGCAGAACTTCGAAAAGGTGCGAAAGTTACCGATGCGAATGCTGAAAATACTTACAACGCTTTAGGGAAGTACGCCATCAATTTGAATGAAATGGCCACCCGCGGAAAACTGGATCCCGTTATTGGTCGCGATGAAGAAATTCGAAGGGTGATTCAAATTTTAGCTCGAAGAACCAAAAATAATCCGGTTCTAATTGGCGAGCCCGGCGTTGGTAAAACAGCTATCGCCGAAGGCATTGCCTTTCGCATGATTCAAGGAGATGTTCCCGAAACGTTGAAAACCAAAACCGTTTATTCTTTGGATTTAGGAGCATTGGTGGCAGGAGCAAAATACAAAGGCGAATTCGAAGAACGCTTGAAAGCAGTGGTGAATGAAGTTAAATCTTCAGAAGGCGAAATCATTTTATTCATCGACGAAATTCACCAATTGGTGGGTGCTGGAAAAGGCGAAGGAGCCATGGATGCCGCCAATATTCTTAAGCCAGCACTAGCGAGAGGTGAACTTCGGTCCATCGGTGCAACCACCTTGGCCGAATATCAAAAATACATGGAGAGCGACAAAGCGTTGGAGCGTCGATTCCAAAAGGTTATGGTTGACGAACCCGATGTAAAAGATGCCATCGCTATCCTTCGCGGCTTAAAAGAACGTTACGAAACGCACCACAAAGTGCGAATCAAAGACGAAGCCATTGTAGCCGCGGTAGAACTAAGCCAACGGTACATCAGCGACCGATTTCTTCCCGATAAAGCCATCGATTTGATGGACGAAGCGGCTTCTCGCTTGCGAATTGAAATCGACTCGGTTCCAGAAGTGGTGGATGAATTGGAAAGAAAAGTGATGCAACTGGAAATCGAAAGAGAAGCCATGAAGCGTGAAAATGATTTGGATCGAATTAAGGTTTTGGATAAAGAAATTGCGGATTTGAAAGAAGAGTCGAACGCCCTAAAAGCGAAGTGGAAAACCGAAAAAGAATCCGTTGAAAAAATTCAATCCATCAAAGAACAAATCGAAACATTTAAGGCAGAAGCCGATCAGGCGGAACGAAAAGCAGAATACGGAAAAGTTGCTGAGCTGAGGTATGGAAAAATAAAGGAGGCTGAAGAAATGTTGCTCGCAGCACAAGCTCAACTTACGGATGCGCAGCACAATGGAAGCCGGATGTTGAATGAAGAAGTGGGATCCGAAGAAATTGCGGAAGTGGTAGCTCGTTGGACGGGAATTCCAGTTAACCGAATGTTGGAAAGCGAACGAACAAAATTGCTTCACCTCGAAGATGAACTGAAGAAAAGAGTGGTTGGGCAATCGGAAGCCATTGAAGTGGTGGCTGACGCCGTTCGAAGGAATCGTGCCGGTTTGCAAGATCCCAAACGACCCATTGGCTCCTTCCTATTTTTAGGCAGTACAGGGGTTGGAAAAACAGAATTAGCCAAAGCCCTCGCTTCGTTTTTATTCAACGACGAAAATGCCATGGTGCGAATTGACATGAGCGAATACCAAGAGAAACACAGCGTTTCAAGATTGGTGGGAGCGCCTCCCGGGTACGTTGGTTACGACGAAGGCGGGCAGTTAACCGAAGCGGTTCGACGGAAACCCTACTCGGTAATTCTTTTGGATGAAATTGAAAAAGCTCACCCCGATACCTTCAATATCCTTCTGCAAGTTTTAGACGATGGCCGTTTGACGGATAATAAAGGAAGGGTGGCAAACTTTAAGAACACCATCGTTATCATGACTTCCAATCTGGGTTCACAAAGAATTCAAGAAAAACTGTTCGGATTGGAAGGATTGGCCCTCGAAGAATCCAAAGAAGACCTGAAAGGTGAAATGCTGGAAGTTTTAAAAGGACACCTGCGTCCGGAGTTCATCAATCGAATCGACGAAGTTGTGGTTTTTTCTCCACTCGGAAAATCCGAAATTTTAGGAATTGTAGGCATTCAAATGAATCAACTGGTTCAGCAATTGGAAAGCATGGGAATTACCTTAGGGTACACCGAGGAAGCCTTGGCTAAGATTGCCGCATTAGGATTTGATGTTCAATACGGAGCAAGACCCTTAAAAAGAGCCATTCAAAGAAATGTGTTAAATCCGTTGAGTAAAGCCATATTGGCTGGAGAAATTTCATCGGAGCAACCCATTTTGTTGGACGTTTCCGCAGATGGAAATTTGAAATTTGAATAATTCTTCATTCAAATGTTCGTTCTTTGATTCATGACTCGATTGTTTTTTTTAGGCGCATTTTTTTTGATGTTCACTTCGGTTTTTTCTCAATCGTTGGACGGTAAAAATGCAGAATTACTTCAGAAAATAAATGATTACAGAAAGGCTAATGGACTTTCGGCCATCAAATTGAATGAAAAACTTCAAGCGGTGGCCGAAGCCCATGCTTTGGATTTAGAAAAGTATTACAATCCTGAGGACAAAAAGTGTAATCTACATTCTTGGTCCAATCACGGAAAATGGAGTTCTTGTTGCTATACCGATGATCATGCTCAGAAGGAATGCATGTGGCATAAGCCCAAAGAGATTTCCAATTATTCGGGTTACGGTTTTGAAATTGCTTATTATTCTTCTCAAACTCTTACGCCAGAAATGGCATTGAACGGTTGGAAATCCAGCAAAGGACACCATGATGTGATCATCAATCGTGACATTTGGAAATCCATATCCTTTCAATCCATTGGAGTTTACGTAACCGAACATTATGCCGTTGTGTGGTTTGGCGTAGAAGAATAAATTCCAATAATTGTAAAAATTCTCACATTGGTTTTTAAAAAAAAATAAAAGTCTCAAACAGGTTATTTCCAATCTTTTTTCGTAATTTAGACAAAAATGGGGGGTTATGCAGAGAATAAAGTTGGATTGTGCGGTATGTGATTCACATAACATTGGCTTTTTAAAGCATTGCAATCAAGAACAATTGAATAAGGTTTTCGTTGGAAAAACATGTTGTCATTATAAGAAAGGGCAACATATTTTTTATGAAGGAAACATGCCCATGGGTATTCATTGCCTTAGCAGCGGAGTCGTAAAATTGGTTCGAACGAATTTAGATGGAAAGGAACAAATTCTACGATTTGCTCAAAAAGGTGATTACCTGGGTTACCGGGCATTGGTTGCGCAAGAGCCTTTATTTGCATCTGCGATAGCGGTAGAAGATACCGTAGCTTGTTTTGTCCCCCAGCGGTCATTCATGGATTTAATTGATGAAATACCGGCCATCAGTAAAGAATTGTTGGTTTCCCTTTGCCATGATTTGGGTGTGGTTGAGGAACGAGTTCAAAGCATGGCACAAAAATCGGTTCGAGAACGATTGGCAGAAACCCTTTTGTTTCTTCATGAAACATTTAATTCTGGAGATGATTCTGTTATTTCTATTTCCCTTCCAAGGGAAGATATCGCCAACATCGTAGGCACTGCAACGGAAACGGTTATTCGATTGTTATCCGAATTCAAGAGCGATAAATTGATTGAAATGGAAGGCAAGAAAATTCGGCTCCTTGAAAAACAAAAACTCGACCGCATTAGCCATACTTCGGTATAAAACCTAATTTTAATCATAAAAACAAGTGAGGATTGTCATCGACAATCCTTTTTTATTCCTTGAATTTTGTAGGATAATCATTGCATATGGCCATCCACGCTAACGTTATTCTGGATGAAAATCCTCAATCCGCTGAGCTCATTTCATGGGTTCACTTATTCTGGCCTCACATTCAAGGAAGCCAAATTTCCCTTCAATTCGTGGATGGCTTAATGCATCATTCTGTTTCAGAAATATTCGATGCGGAATTGTTACAAAATCACGCTTATTCTTATGCTGAATTGTTTTCTTTAATCATTCGAAAACGAGAGTTGAACCAAGAACTTTTTTTCAATCAAGCGATTCATTTACTGATTGAAAATCGCTACAAAACAGAGGTTTATGCTGAGCCTGAAGCCATTCAAAATTGGATCGAGAATAGCAAGTTTCACGATTTAACGATCATTGATCGAACATTATTGAATCAAAGAACAGCCATCAGAAAAGAAATCATTTTGGACTATTTGCTTTATTCACATCCTCCTATTTTATTTCTTTCGTTACAACCGCACTCTTTTTCAAGAATAATTCTCACTTTCGATGGAAGCCTTCATTCCACCCAATCCATCAAAAAGTTTATCCGGAATTTCTCATTTCTTCTTCCTCATACCCCGTTGATTTTATTGACCATCCTTCGAGCCGAATCTCTTCCTCAGGAAAAACCCATCATCGATTACATTAAATCCTATCAGCCCAATTTCTCCCTCATTCGAACTTACCTTTCAGAAAACTGGAGTGAAATTATTGATTTGGTGTTTGATGGTACAAATACACTTTGGGTTAGCGGATTCACACGTGGAGCGATGACAGAATTTTTCAGAAATCAACCAGCGAAGGTTAACCTAGATACTCAAACTGCCATCTTTTTCGATTAAAGATAACGAACGTACCCATTGGTGAACCCTTTTGAAAGTGTTCGTCGAACAAACTTTGAACGTAAATATCCCCGAACCCGTCCTTTCCCATGATGGGCTGTTCGGTGAGGTACAAAGCGCAAGAATCTGGATGTAAGAGGTAGTTGGCCATAACGTTGCCGGATGCGTCTCTAAGGTGGAACTCAATTTCGGAAGTACGTACCCCCGCCACTATTTTTTCTACTTTTTTGGTGATTCGTTGTCCCTGCGGGCGCACCAGTAGGAAATGGTTGTACCATGGGTTTTGGTTATTTTTCCAATCTGAATCCGCTTTATTACGAATATATAAGGTAAAATGAGGAATAACAAGTCCGTAAAGGCAATCGCTAAACCTTGCAGATGACAATTTTCATTTGTTCAATTATTCTCTTTTCATTGGAAACTGGTTT
>CANHCV010000092.1 GCA_947459245.1 Bacteroidota bacterium | reverse complement strand
GTTGGCGATTCTGTTTTTGTAATCGTAGGAGGCATCGCCGATGAGGAGAACGTGTTGAAGGGTTTTCCCATCAGGCCGCTGGTAGAACATCCGAATAAAGTTTCGAATGGCGGCCAAATCTTGTTTTCCAGAAGAGAATTCTTCGTAAATATTCCCAACAGCAACGGATGTTGCATTCCATCCCATCTGCAATTTGTGTTGCAGCAAACGATCGGTTTCATTTTTAAATTGAGGATGGTAAACAATGAGCAATTGGGGAGTAGGGAGGGCGTGTAAATTTTGATTTGCTACGTTCCCGATGATGATTGGATTGGGAAAAACTTGATTTCCTTTGAAAACGTGCAAAGGAACGATCGCGTCGGCAGGGATGGTCCAAGCGTGGGTGGTGCCACTGAGGGTGCCAATGGTTTGAACCGGCTGAAGCGGATTGGAAATGTCCCAAGCCACGGCCGGTTCGGAGCTGTTCAGCACCACCGAGCGGGTTTGTCCGGCTGCAAGCAACCGCGTTTCGTAAAACGTAAATTGGTTGGCAGCCGGCCAATCAACCCTGCAGCGGGCTTTGGCCATGAAGTAATCAACGTAACCGATGGCCCCGGGGTCGCCATTTTTGTTGAAGGAAACTTGCAGGATTGGATTTCCGGTTGAGGGAATAAAGGAAATGCGTTTACCTTGATCGAACATCCGCATTTTTGCGGCATAGGTGTAATTGAAAATGGCAGAAAAGGGATAAATGCCTAAAAATGTCCCGTTTTTTTCTGCAAGTCCCAAGGAAGGGTTAACGGAATAACTGCGAGCGCCGATGTTAAAAATCAAATCGATGGGAGCTCCGGTGACCAAGCCTTGGAAATTGGTTGGATATTCCTTCGAATTGGTGCCGTCCAGCTCATCGTCGAACCATTGCTGGCCCGATCGGGAAACCGACTTTTTATTGAGATCTACAGCCCAAAAAGCATCCATTTCGGTATTGGTGGCCGACGGTGGTGTAAGCGTAGCTGCGCTGCTGATTTTTTTGGCCGGCCGATTAAGTACGGTTACGTAGTAGTAATTGGTATCGGAATAAAGGTTGTTCTGGTAATAAAAGGTGTCGGTTGAAACGGTCCAAGCATGGGGGCCTTTCCCATAAAATCGAATTCGGTCAACCGATGAAGCGCCGTTAAAGATGGATTGGGTTGGAATTTCTTGGAGGTCGTCTACAAAAAAATCCTTGTTGGGCATGGGTAGGGCCGAGGGGTTACCGGCGAAAATGGCAATATGATCGGGTTGATTGATGGATAATCCGGCCGATTGGAGGCTTGAAAGGGAAAGGTCGTAGATTCCGTCGGAAACCAATCCAATTTTTATCCAATTTCCCGTTCTTAAAACCGATTGGGTCTGAAATGGAATTTGACCCCAGGAAAAGTGAGAAAGAAGAAAGAAAAATAAAATGATACCTTTTCGCATGATGACCATTAACTAACGCAAAGAACCGAAAAAACTTTTGCTGTTGGATGGAAGAAAGCAAGAAAACTTGAAATTCTACGTTGTTTAAAATGGTAACTAAACAATTGATAATCAATGCAGTGATAAGATTGGTTAAAAATCTTTTAACATTTTTTTTGGGGAAACACTTTGAAACAAAGATTTAAAAGTGGATTTTTACGACCTAAACAAAAACAATTTATGTTTAAAAGACTAGGTTTTTCAGCTGTGATGTTCCTTGGAACCATGGTTGCAATGGCACAGGATCCACATTTTTCGCAGTTTTATGCCAATCCTCTTTATTTGAATCCAGCCTTGACCGGTAGTAGCATTGGTCCTCGTTATTTATTGAATTACCGCAATCAGTGGTCATCCATTCCAGGTTTTGCTACGTACGCAGCAAGTTTCGACCAGTATGTTGACAAAATGCAAGGCGGAATTGGATTCCAAGCCATGTCGGATAACGCTGGCGCTGGTCTTTTCACCCAAACTCGCGTGAGTGCTTCTTATGCGCACTTCCTTAAGTTGAACAACAAATGGTCATTGCGTTCCGGTTTCCGTGCTTCCTATGGTCAGTTTGCAGTGAATAACACCAATTGGACGTTCAACGATCAGTTGGATCCAAAATTGGGAATTGTTCGCCCAGTTAGTTCTGAGCCCCTCTATACGTTAGGAATTATTAATCGTAACTACGCTGATTTCGCAGCTGGTTTCATGGCATTTTCGGAGAATCTTTACGGAGGTATCGCTTTCGATCACGTAACAACTCCTAACATTTCCATCATCCAAGGTGGATTTACTGAGCTTCCAGTTCGTGTAACGGTTAATGCCGGTGCTAATTTTGTTCTCAACAAATTCGTTGGAACCAGCAAGCCACAAACCACCGTTTCTCCGAACGTTATCTACATGCAGCACGGTCCATTCTCTCAGTTGAACTTGGGAGCTTATGTAAATCGCGAGCCTTTCACGGCCGGTGTTTGGTACCGCCAATCAGGTGGAAACGCCGATGCAGTGATTCTACTTGGAGGTATTCAAACCAAAAATTTCCGTTTCGGCTACAGCTACGACATCACGGTTTCTCGTCTTCGTCAAGCTGCAACCGGAGCTCATGAACTTTCAGTTGGTTTCATGTTGGACAAATACACTCGTCCATCTAAAAAGAAGATCGAACGAATCAAGTGTCCGGCTTTTTAATCAATTGTTAAAAAAGTTTCAAATCGCGTTCAAAATAACGTTACTTTATCAAATCGTTAGCATAATTGCATTATGAAGAAAATATCTCGCTTTTCTAGCTTAGCAGCACTTCTTTTCATCCCAGCAGCTGCCACTTTGCTCCCCGGTTGCAAAGGAAAAGAGCAAGACACCAAAACCGGTTGGAATTATAATGATTCCAAAAACGGAGGTTTCGATGTTGCTGAATTCCAAGATCAAGAAACAGGCCCAGGTTTAGTACTCGTTGAAGGTGGTCGTTTCACCATGGGTGCGACCGAACAAAATATCGGAATGGAAATGGATAACATTCCCCACACCGTTACTGTTCAGTCATTCTACATGGACGAAACCGAGGTTTCAAACCTCAATTACCGCATGTACACTTGGTGGTTGTATAAAACTTACGGACAAGATCCTACTACTCTTCCCATCTACAAAGCAGCTTTGCCTGATACCTTGGTGTGGAGAAGAAACTTGGCGTACAACGAGCCTTACGTAGAGATGTACTTCCGTCACCCTGCTTACAACAATTACCCAGTGGTAGGCGTAAGCTGGAAACAAACCCAAGATTATTGCATCTGGCGTACCGACCGCGTGAACGAAACCATGCTTGAAAAAGAAGGCTTCAAAAACCAAACCGGTCAATTCGATGCTTCCAACCCTTACAACACCGATGCTTATCTAGCCGGTTTGGTTGAATTGGATGGTAAAAAGAAAAAAGGTAAAGATGGAACAGAGCGTAACATCACCATGGAAGATGGAATTTTACTTCCTTCTTACCGCCTTCCAACCGAAGCAGAATGGGAATTCGCAGCTCTTGCACTTGTAGGAAACGCAGCAGGTGAAAACATCGAAGATCGTAAAGTATATCCATGGTCTGGTCGAAGCATGCGCGATGGCCGTCCTGGAAAAACCCAAGGTCAAATCCTAGCTAACTTCAAACGTGGTCGTGGTGACTATATGGGTATCGCCGGTCGTTTGAACGATATGGCAGCTCCAACAGCTCCAGTTCTTTCCTACTATCCTAACGATTACGGTTTGTACAACATGGCCGGTAACGTAAACGAGTGGGTTCAAGATTTGTATCGTCCTCTATCTTTCCAAGATCAAGAAGATTTCAACTCTTTCCGTGGTAACGTATTCACCATTCCCGCCATCAATGCCGATGGTCAAATGGAAAAAGATACAGCCATTGGTCCAAACTACAATCGCCTTCGCCGTGTAGCTGACACCGTTCGCATGATTGATCCATACGTTTTGGATGATCAAGATTCGATCGAGATGTACAACGAAAAGAACACCTTGGTAAGCAACCAATCTCGCGTTTACAAAGGCGGTGGTTGGAGAGACATGCCATACTGGATGAGCCCAGGTTCACGTCGTTTCTTGAACGAAAACAATTCTGCTGACGATATCGGTTTCCGTTGTGCCATGATTCGCATGGGTTCACCAACCGGAGTTGCAGCGAAAAAGAAAAAGAAATAATTTCAAAATCCTTTCAAAAGGCGTGGTATCAACCACGCCTTTTTTATTTTTGTTCTATGGTTCAATCTCCTTTTTCTTCCTCGTTTCAATTGGGAATTCTAGGCGGCGGTCAATTGGGAAAAATGCTTTGCCAAGTGGCCTATCAAATGGATATTTCCACAGCCGTCCTCGATCCAGATCTGCATTGCTCCGCCGCTCAAATAGCCGGTCGATTCGTTCAAGGATCATTCAAGGATTTTGAAACGGTTCTCCAATTTGGTAGATCCGTAGATGTTCTAACCATTGAAATTGAACACGTAAATTTGGAAGCACTTGAACAATTGGAAAAAGAAGGTAAATCCATTCATCCCAATCCCCAAGCATTGCGCCTCATTCAAAACAAGCAGTTGCAGAAAGATTGGATTGCTCGACTAAACTTACCTACCTCAGATTTTCAGAATTTTTCTTCAAAAGGTTCGGTTGTTCCCGATTTTCCATTTGTTTGGAAAGCAGCAACCGGAGGTTACGATGGCAAAGGAGTTTCCGTAGTTCGTTCTCGAGAGGATTGGAATGCCATTCCTGATGTCTCGTTTGTTGCAGAACAATTGGTGCCCATTCAAACGGAAATAGCCGTTATTGCTGCACGTAATTCAACCCAATCGGTTTGTTTGCCGGCTTGTTCCATGGTTTTTCATCCAACCGCTAATTTGGTTACCCAGGTTGTTTGTCCTGCTCAGGTTGATTCAGAGGTTTTGAAGCAAGCGGAAGAAATTGCCCTCCAACTCATCAACGATTTGGAAATTCAAGGACTTTTGGCTGTAGAGTTTTTTGTTGATGTTCAAGGGAAATTGCTCATCAATGAGGTTGCACCTCGTCCGCATAATTCCGGGCACTTCACCATTGAAGCTGTGGAAACTTCGCAATACGAACAACATTTGAGGGGCGTATTGAATCTTCCACTTGGGAGCACCCGTCTTAAATCTCCTTCCGTAATGGTGAACGTTATTGGAGAAGCCGAGCATCAGGGCCCGGTATTCTATCAAGGGATGCAAGAAGTTTTATCCATTCCGGGTGCTTCGGTTCACGTGTATGGGAAGAAAGAAACGCGCCCGTACCGAAAAATGGGGCATGTTACCGTTACCGATTCCACGATAGAATCGGCCATGGAGAAAAGTCAATTGGTTCATCAAACTTTAAAAGCCATTTCATTATGAGTTCATCAGCGAAAGTAGGAATTATCATGGGTTCGTCTTCGGATTTGCCCATCATGAAAGAAGCACATGATTTTCTTCTTTCGATGG
>CANHCV010000091.1 GCA_947459245.1 Bacteroidota bacterium | reverse complement strand
TGTGATTTCCTCGGAAATCATGAACCTTGGCTCCTAATTTTGGTTTCTTTATTATGAGGTTTTTCCCTACTGAATCCCGTTCAAAATCTACCGCCAAACGAGTATTGCTTTTCTACGCTTTTCTGGCGGTAGGATCTTTGTTTTACTTGTTCACCCATTTGAAGTTCAATTACGAACTGGAGAATTTCTTCCCGGAAGACAATGCGGTCATTCGTCAATACAAAAAGCACCTCCAACAATTCGAGTCGGAACACGACCTCATTTTACTTTCCGCCCAAGCACCTTCGCATTTGTTTGAAAAGTCGTTTTTGGGCGGGATTGCTTCGGCAACTCAATCGTTGGAAAACGATTCTTTGGTAACCGCCGTGGTGTCGCCTTTGCGCATCACCAAATTTGCCAAAGCGTTTCCGGTTCCTCGCCCCATTCCATTTTTCCATCCCGATCAACCTGAAAAATACGCCGCCGATAGCGCCGTAATTGCCCAAACGAAACATCCCATCAAGGATTTTATTTCGAAGGAAGCCAAGGCCGTATTGGTGGTGGTGAAAACAAAACCGGGGTTGAACAATACGGCTTCTACCGCAATCCTTCAGCGGGTAGAGCAAGCATTCAAAGATGCCGGAATTGAGCAAATTCGAACAGCCGGAAGAATCAAGGGGCAGTCGTACATCGTATCCAAAATGGAAAAGGAATTCGTTGTACTTTCTTTGATTACCATTGTTTCCCTTTGTGTTTTTCTTTGGTTTACTTTCCGAAACATCTGGGGCGTTCTATTGCCTGCGGTGGTGGTGGCCCTTGGATTACTGTTTACGTTGGCATTGATGTTGGCCACCCACGGTGGAATCGACCTGGTTTCCATTATTTTGCCGACCGTACTTTTTGTGGTGGGCGTTTCCGATAGCGTTCATTTACTCAATCACTTTTACACCGAGATCAAACATGGGAAATCGAATTACGATGCCATGAAATCAGCTTTTAAGGAAGTAGGGGTTGCTACATTTTTAACGGCCATTACTTCTGCCATTGGTTTCTTCACCCTCATCACCGTTACGGTAAAACCCATTGCATTTTTTGGAATTTTCGCCGCCATTGGAATTGTTCTGGTTTATTTCATCACCTTTTCGTTTTTGGCAGCGGCGATTTATTTGTTACCCGTTCGTTTGCATGCCAAAACCGCAGAAATTGTTCCTCAGTCGTTCTTGCAAAGGTTGTTCAACGGGGTTTTGAAATGGAGATGGTCGTTGTTAGCCGTTTTGGCGTTGATGATTTATCCCATGATCAAGGGAATACAAGCCATTGAGGTGAATAATTTTTTTACTGAAGAATTGCGCCCGAACGATCCCCACAAGAAGGATTTCGATTTCTTTGGCCGCTATTTCAATGGCGTGCGTCCGTTTGAATTAACCGTAGAAGTTACCGATTCTTCTTCTTCTTTGTTGGATTCCTCTCGATTGATGGTGCTTCGAAAAATTGAAGCATATTTGGTTGATTCATATGGGGTGGGCAGCTTGGTTTCGCCATTGCAGCCGCTTCGGTTGATCCATCAAATGAACCAAGGTGGAGCAGAAGCGGCTTTTGCATTGCCTCAAAATTCAGAATCGGAAAGAGCCGTGGTGGATTCGGTGCGGATGTTGAGCGAAGAGATGAACAAGTTTATCCTCTCTAGCGATGAACGGGTTGGCCGATTTTCGGGTAGGGTAGGGGACTTGGGAAGTGCCGTATTTCAGGAGAAAAACAAGGTTTTTCAAGATTTTTTGAATCGGGAGATTGAGCCTATGGGCATCAAAGCATCGTTAACTGGTATTTCGGAAATCATCGATTCCAACAACGAGTATTTGACCGATAATTTGATGGAAGGATTGATCTACGAGTTGTTGGCGATCGCGTTGTTGATGGGTTTGCTGTTCCGAAATTGGAGAATTACGTTGGTGAGCATCATTCCCAATGTCTTTCCTCTTTTGTTCATTGGCGCTTGCATGGGTTGGTTTGGCGTGCATTTAAATTTGAGCAGCGCCATCATCTTCAACATTGCATTCGGAATTACGGTTGACGATACCATTCATTTGTTGGCCGGATACAAACTGGAATTGGGCAAAGGGAAAAAGGGACGTGAAGCTTTGCGGGCGGCCTATCTGCACAGTGGAAAAGCGGTGTTCATGACTTCCATTATTCTGTGCAGTGGCTTTTTTGTGTTGATGCTCAGTCAGTTCAACGGCATTTACCACACCGGTTTGTTGGTGGGGATCACCTTGGTGGTCGCCCTAATTTCCGATTTGGTGTTGTTGCCAATTTTGTTGGGAGGGAAGGGAGAGGAAGCAGATGCCGATCAGGCAGTTGTAGATGAATCAAATCTGGAATAAACCTTTTTCAGGGTCAGCAAAAAAAAGCGTAATAATGAAAAATAATGGGGTGAAACATGGTTGAAATGTTTTTTTAAAATAAGGTTTCCCCAGGGGGCGTCATGTATTTTATCCCGAAATACTTCGGGACCTCCCCATGCACAGAGCTAAGTTTTTTCATTCCCAATGTCAATGAATTATCCGTTTTGAAACGTTTAAAAACGGATCCATGGAAAAGGGATTGAAAAGTTGAATTGGGATAAAGAAGAAATCTGCAAAGTCAATTTCTTACTTCTATTGATGCGTCGTTTTTTAAGTTAAATTGTTTTCAAAACAATCAATGAATTGTTTTGAAATAAAACAATTGGTATCTTTGGGTTATTGATGTTCAAAGTTTATGAATATGGAAAAGCTGATAACCCAAAAGGAAATAGGAGAACGAGTAGCGAAATTGCGGAAATTGAAAGGTTTTTCTCAAGAAGAATTAGCGAAAAGTATCCAAATATCCCGCCCATCCTTAGCTCAAATGGAGTTAGGAAACCGAAGCGTCGATGTGCTCGAGTTACAAAAGTTAGGACTGATTCTTTCTTTTTCCTTGGACCATTTTTTGTCAAAGGATTTTAAGGTAAATCGTTATGATGAAATGTTGGAAAGGGAATCGGTGGTTCAAGAAGAACGAATAGCCGTTCCTATACTTCAAGTGGAAAAGTTCAAAAATGTATTGTTGTATATCTTGGAAAGGTGTGCAGGAAAACCAAATGTAGGTGAAACCGTCCTCAATAAATTGCTGTATTTCTCCGATTTTAATCACTTCGAAATGTACGAAGTTCATTTGACGGGTGCGAAATACCGCAAATTGCCCTTTGGCCCAGTCCCTCAAAACCTTGATGCTATTCTTGCACAAATGATGGAACAAGCCCAAATTCAGCGGGTGAAAACCGATTTTCATGGGTTTCCCCAAACCCGTTTTTTGCCCTTGATCAAGGCAGATTTAACGCAATTGAAGGCAAGCGAAACCGAAATCATCGATCAAGTTCTCCAACAAATGAGCCATTGGTCTGCTACCGCAATCAGTAATTATTCCCATCAGGATATTCCATGGCGTGTATCCAAAGAGGGGGAAGAAATTAATTATGAATTGGTTTTTTACCGTGAAGCCCCTTTTTCAGTTAGAAATTATGGAGATGAAGTCGAGGCGCCATGACCTTTGAAGAATTGCCTGAATTTCAGAGAGACATGAAACTCCTTTCAAAGAAGTTCCGAAATCTTTATGAAGATTTATTGGTGGTGAAACAAGTGTTAGCCGTATTTCCCGATGAACGGCCTCCATTTAGTTTTCGAATTTCTGATTTAGGAATCGAATCCTGTGTGATAAAAATAAAGAAAATTGCTTGTAGGTCTTTAAAAGGCAGAGGAGTTAATTCTGGATTAAGGTTAATCTATGCCTATTTCCCTGAGCATCAAAAAATAGTCTTCATTGAATTGTATCATAAAAGTGATCAAGAAATGGAGTCCCGAGGAAGAATTTGGGATCATTTTAAATAGGACAATCAACCAACATAAATCAGTCATTTTCCTGATAAAAGTCATTTTCTTGGAAGCGGAAATCCCTAACCTTTGAATCATAATAAATCAAGTTATGGACAAGCACGATTTGCACCACGAATTTCCTAAGCACCACCAAAAAATACACGATTTGAAAGTTGGAAATACCCACTTCAAAAAGTTGTTTGATGATTATCACAAGGTGAACAACGAGATTTACCGCATTGAAACGGGCGTAGAAGCAACATCCGATGAAGTATTGAATGACTTTCGGATGAACCGCGTGTTTTTAAAGGATGAGATTTACAAAATGCTATTGGACTGAATGAAGTGTTTTATTTGTTTATTGTTAGGGAGCTTCGGCTCCCTTTTTTATTTTTCAAAATCGGGATCGTGAAACGCAAATGGAATTAAATTGGCAACCGAATCGAAAATTTGAACCACTCCCGTTTCACCGGCAAACAACACAGCAATAGGCTGCTGCTGCTTCTTTTCAAATTCAATCATCACCTGCAAGCAGCCTCCGCACGACGTGATCGGATGTTGGGTAAGATGAAGGGGCGAACGGGCGGTAACCGCCATTCGAGTGATTTTTGAAGCGTGTTCGGTGCCGTACTTAAACAGGGCTACCCGCTCAGCACAAAGGCCCGACGGAAATGCCACATTTTCTTGGTTATACCCCAAAATAATTTCCCCGTTTTCCAATTCCAAAGAACAACCAACAAAGTAATTTGAATAGGGAGCATGGCTGTGGTTGGTTGCTTTCGTTGCCTCGTCCAACAATAGCATCCACTCCGTGGAAAGCTCCTGCCTATCGGCAATTTCGGTATATGGTATCGTTATGCTTTTCTTCATCCGTCTCAAATTGGGGTGTTAAACCTAAGCAATAAAAAGGAACATCCCTAACCTTTTTCAAAATCCCTCCCTTCTTTCCTTTTAAATAAAGAAAAAAAATATCTGATAAAAAACCCAAAAGGATGATAAAAAGTTTCGGATTTTTTCAGAATTTTGAATCAATTATTTCACTGCAATCAAATAAAATAAAAAATAATGGGAAATCAACGGTTCAAATCTCTCGATGAAGCGATGTCGCGTAAGCCATTGGAAATCAAAATTCATTCGCCCAAAGCTTCAGAATTTTTCGGTATGAACGTGTTCAACAAGCGCTTCATGGCCGAATACTTGCCCTCCGATGTTTACGATCGTTTGGTAAATTCGATGGAAAATGGTCACCGCATTGAAATGCAAGATGCCGATGCCATCGCCTCCGGAATGAAAAACTGGGCCTTGGCCAACGGAGCTACCCACTATACCCACTGGTTTCAGCCATTAACCGGCACTACCGCCGAAAAGCACGATTCGTTTTTCCACATCAGTGGCGACGGTTCGCCGGTAGAAAAATTTGCTAGTTCAGCTTTGATCCAACAAGAACCCGATGCATCTTCCTTCCCTTCCGGTGGATTGAGAAATACCTTCGAAGCCCGCGGTTACACCGGCTGGGATCCATCTTCTCCTGCATTTTTGTACGAATTTCCATCTGGAAAAACCTTGTGCATTCCTACCATTTTCGTTTCCTACACCGGAGAATCCCTCGATTT
>CANHCV010000090.1 GCA_947459245.1 Bacteroidota bacterium | reverse complement strand
TCCAAAGGCGGACCCATCATGATTCCCATTGTCCTTTTGTTGATCATTGCCCTTTATCTTTTCATCGAACGTTGGATTTATATTTCACAGAACAGTAAGGTAAATCCCAGTTTGATTGGGAGCATTAAAACCGGTTTGAACGATGGTAACGTGAACAGCGCTATTGCCTTGTGTGAAAATGAACGCAGCTCCATGGGCCGAATTTATGGTCAAGGATTAAAGGTGATTTCTCGGCCCATGTCGGAAATGGATCGCCACATGGAAGATGCCGCCTCCATTGAACTTTCAGCCATGGAATCGAAATTGGGAGTTTTAGGAATTATTGCCGGTGTAGCTCCCATGTTGGGTTTCATTGGAACCATTTCTGGGGTGATCAAGATCTTTTACAAAATCTCGCTGGAAGACAACATTTCCATCGGTATCATTTCCGGTGGTCTTTACGAAAAAATGATTACTTCAGGTGCCGGTTTGATTGTAGGCGTGTTGGCCTACACCTTTTTGCACCTGCTTCAAGGGCGAATTGATGGATTTTTGCTGAAAATGCAACGCCAAGTGTTGGAGTTCAAAAACTTGTTGTTGTAATCATGAATATTCGCCGCAAAAATCGGTTTGCTGCCGAAGTTTCAACGTCGTCTTTGAACGACATCATGTTTTTTCTTCTTCTGTTCTTTCTCATCATTTCAACCGTTGCCAATCCGAACGTGATTAAATTGTTTCTTCCCAAGGCAACGGCATCTCAAAAAATCAATAAAAAACAAATTTCCCTTTCCGTTACTGCCGATAAAGAAATTTTTATCGATAAAGTAAAAATACCCACACCTGAATTGGAAAATGCATTGGTCAATGCTATTGTTGGAATTGATGAACCAACCATTGTTCTTCGAATTGAAAAATCTCTTTCCGTTCAAGATTTAGTAGATGTTCTTCAAATTACCACCAAACTAAAAATTAAGGTGGTTATGGCTACCGACAAAGGATAATGGGTTTTTCAAAACAAGTAGAAACAACGCTTCCTCTTTTCGAGGAACAATTAAATCTCATTTTTAACACCCTTTCGGGTTCGCCCGATGGTTTGTACGAGCCCGGACGCTACTTGCTTTCTCTTGGTGGAAAGCGTTTGCGACCAGCCTTAACCATTTGGGTGGCTCAACACCACGGCAAAGGATTCAACGACGCAATTTCAGCCGCACTTGCGGTAGAACTTTTTCATAATTTCTCCCTCATGCACGATGATATTATGGATGAAGCTCCGGTGCGTCGTGGCCAACCTACCGTGCATTTGAGAAACAACCTCGCAACGGGAATTCTTAGCGGAGATGCCATGTTGGTGGTTGCTTACCAGCAATTGATGAAGTATCCCAATCCCTTGGGTGGCGTTCTAATGTCGCATTTCCTTCAAACTTCTTTGGAGGTGTGCGAGGGACAGCAATGGGACATGGAGTTTCAGGACCGTGAAATGGTTTCCTCAACGGAATACCTGCAGATGATTCGGTTCAAAACCAGTGTTCTTTTGGGTGAAGCCGCTCGCATGGGCGCTTTGGTTGCGGGAGTTTCGAATGAAACGGCAAACACTTGGTACAAATTTGCAGTAGCAGCAGGGTTATCCTTTCAAATTCAAGACGATTTATTGGATTGCTTCGGAGATTCTTCCAAAACAGGAAAGCAATCCGGGGGCGATATTTTAGCCAATAAAAAAACCTTACTGGCCATTTTAGCATGGGAAAATTCGAACGAAGAACAAAAAAGGGATGCTCAATTCATTTGGAGTTTACCCGCTTCGGTTGAAAAAATTGAAAGAACCTTGGCCTGGTACGAGGCAACCCAAGCGAAACAAAAAACAGAAGCGGTTAGAGACCAATACCTCAACGATGCTTTGAAAGAGTTGTTGTTGATTGAAGGAGATACCTCTTTGTTTAATGAAATGGCTCATCTTTTCGCCCATCGAGATCATTGATGAAATTATCAGTGCTTTTTTGGAGAATTCGGCAGTTGAATCGGTATTGGAAATGTGAGTTCTCTGCCGGTTGGTCCGTTTCAGATCAAGAGCATATTCGAGCGGCTCGAACGTTTGCCATGCATGGAGCAGCCGTTCAACCGGTTCAAAAACATATTCAAACCATTTTGGAATCCAATTCAGAATCCATTCAGGTGTTGGACTTTGGTGCCGTTTCCGGAATGTCACCTCAATCGGGATCAAGTTCCGGGGTGTTGCGTTCCGTACAAGTTAAAACCATGATTTCCCGAACAGCAAGTTCCGAAAAGTGGGGACGATTGTTGTTGCGATTGGCCCAATGGAAATCGGGAAAAGTGAATTTGGAGTTGGGCAGCAATTTGGGCATTGGCCTGAGGTATTTGGTTACAGGATCTCATTTCCAAAATCATTGGATTTCCATCGAAGGCGATCCTAATACCGCAAGTTTGGCGAAAAAGGCCTTCTCAGACAGCCAACAAGTGACCCTTGTTACCGGCCGTTTTTCCGACGTGCTTCCACAAATTCTTGTAGAAAACCATGATTTCGGATTGGTATTTATCGACGGTCATCACGATGGAAATGCAACTCAAAAGTATGCGGATGCCATTTTCGGGAATATGAATTCGGGTGGCTGGATGATTCTGGACGATATTCGTTGGAGTCCGGGCATGAAAACGGCATGGGAGCAGTTGCTTACAAGGTCGTGGGTGGATCGCTGGGTAGATTTGGGTAAAATGGGGATATTGGTTGTAAAATAATTCGGCCTTTCGCTCTTTTTGAGATTTATCTTTGCGGCATGTCTGATCGCTACGCACAACGAGGAGTTTCTTCCGATAAACAAGAGGTTCATGCAGCCATCGCTTCCTTGGACCAGGGGCTTTTTCCCCAAGCATTTTGCAAAGTTTTGCCCGATGTTTTAGCTGGCGACCCCGCCTTTTGCAATTTAATTCATGCAGATGGAGCCGGTACCAAATCTTCGTTAGCGTATTTGTATTGGAAATCCACCGGCGATTTATCGGTTTGGAAGGGCATTGCTCAAGATGCCGTGGTGATGAATTTGGACGATTTGTTGTGTGCTGGTGCCGAGAAGAATTTCTTAATTTCTTCTACAATCGGTAGAAATAAAAATTTGATTCCTGGAGAAGTAATATCTGCAGTGATTTCTGGAACCCAGGAATTCATCGATCAGATGAATGAGTATGGGTTGGACATTCATTTTGGAGGCGGTGAAACCGCCGACGTGGGTGATTTGGTTCGAACCATGATTGTTGATTCTACGATGGCCGTTCGGATGCGCCGTTCGGATGTGATTGATAATGCCCGCATTCGCCCGGGCTTGGTGGTGGTTGGATTCAGCAGTTTTGGACAAGCGAATTACGAGAAAGAATACAACGGAGGAATGGGCTCCAATGGTTTAACCAGTGCCCGACATGATGTGTTGGAAAACAAACTTGCCGCCATGTTTCCGGAGAGTTACGATCCGTTAACTCCGGCAAATTTGGTTTATTCGGGCTCAAAATCGTTAACGGATTCGGTTGAAGGCACATCGCTGGATGTGGGAAAACTCATCCTCTCTCCAACAAGAACGTACGCTCCGGTGGTGAAAGCCATTTTCGAAACCATGCGCTCCCACATTTACGGCATGATTCACTGTTCGGGTGGAGCGCAAACCAAGGTGTTGAAGTTTGTGAACAACGTACACGTGGTGAAAAACAACCTCTTTCCTACGCCCCCGCTTTTTTCCATTATTCAGCAAGAATCGGGAACCAGTTGGAGGGAAATGTACCAGGTCTTCAACATGGGCCACCGCTTGGAGGTATATGTGGAAGAAACGATGGCCCATGAACTCATTTCGATTTCAAAAACATTTGGCGTTGATGCCCAAGTGATTGGTTATTGCGAGGGAAGTGAAGGAAGCAAAGTTACCGTTACCGGCTCTCAAGGAACGTTCGAGTACGTTGGGTAATGGAAAATGGAGTACTTCAACCGGGAAACCTTGCTGTAATTTTTATCAGCACACGCCCCGAGACCACCGAGAATTACCTTTTTTTTGATGAAGCCACCCTGCAATCGGCCCATGATATCGAGGGGTTTTTAGGCTGGGATTCGGTTCGCAATGAACCCCATGGAATTTTCATCAGCTATTGGAAAGATGAGAGTGCCGTTGATACGTGGAGAAATAACGCCTTGCACCTTCGAGCGAAGGCGCTGGGAAAATCAGATTTTTATTCCTTTTATCGAAGTGTGATTTCTCGGATTTCCCATGTTTCAGAATTTTTGAAAGAAAATACGGAAGAGAAAAAAGATTGAGCACTTTTCTTTAACTCGAGTTTAATTTTTCGTTTCCCAAGCATTTTTAGCGGAAGCAGAAAGAAAGCGAAATTTCGCGTTTATAACCAAGAATAAGCGTGCTTATCCTGTTAGGCTTTTCTTATATTGAACATCTTCTATATTAATTCAAAGCGAATTATTCATTAAATTTTTGAGATTAACTTCTTATCTTTTGTGCTCGAAATACCTTTGTGGCATGAAAACCAAATTTTTCTTATCTTTTTCCTTGTTGTTGTTTGTTTTTGGAACAAATGCGCAGTTGGTGGTAAAAAACTTAGGAACCTCCAGAACGGGGTATTCCAACGCATACGGAACGCGTCAGGGTTTGGCTTGTTACCCCGCTCAAAATCTAGTTGGTTGGGTGCATCGTTCCAGCCCCATCAACAACACCATTAAAATGGATGTTTCTATGGACGGTGGAAATACGTGGGTGGTAGATAAGGTAACCTCTTGGGGAGTAACACCTGGAGGAAGATTGCCCAAAATGGCGTTTTTTAATCCATCTGGAAATACCAATCCGTCCAATGTTTGGGCCACCGGTATCGTTCCTATCGTTAGTAATACGGCAAGAAACTCTTACGGAACAACCGTAGTATCGGTAGCAACCGCGGGTGGAACCGTTTTGAATATTGATACCCCCCTTCGTTCTCGCCAAGACACCTTGCGGCAGATCGTTTCTTCCGTTGTTTCTTTATCAGATCGAATGCTTTTGTTGGACAAAAACGGCACGATTGGTGTTGGGAATTCAGATTTTACCGATACCCTTACGTTAACTACACTTACTCCTTCGGGCAATCGTTTCAATTATTTTACACAGTTTTTGGCTGTTCCCATGACTGCGGCACCTACCTTGGATGAACCCGGCTTGCCCGATGTTGCCATGGCTTTCAATGAATCGGGAAGCAAGGGGTACATCGTTGCCTTGGGTCACCAATCGTACACCGGTGCAGATACCGGGCTTACGTACCTTCCCATTGTGATGAGCAGTACCGATGGAGGAGACACTTGGAGCTCTCCCACTCAACTAAGTATTTCCGCATTGGTTCGTACCGCATTGGGTGTTACTTGGAATCCTACGTGTGGTTGGGAAGTAAGTGCTACGGTAGATCAAAGCGGTAATTTACACATTCTAACGTCGGTATCTCGCAGCTTATACTCGTTCGATACCCTCGCATCAGGGGTGGCAAACTTGGCCATGGTAGATATTGTTACAGACGGTTCCACGGTTTTATCGGTAAAGAAATTGGGCAATCCAAATTCGTACCGAGGGTTAATCGGTCTTCCAACCACAGGTCAATTGACCTCAGACTTGCGTCCTTGCGCATCTCGAAACTTAGCGGGTGATAAACTTTTCTTCAACTGGTTTGAAACCCAAAGCACGTTGAGTTCAACCAACAACAAACCCGATTGGTGGATGGCTGCGTACGATGTGGCATCTGGGATTTATACCACCTCCCGTAATATGACCGCAGGAACGGCCATGGAAGGAAAAATCATTTTTGG
>CANHCV010000089.1 GCA_947459245.1 Bacteroidota bacterium | reverse complement strand
TCAAGCATTTGGCCGATTCGGTTTTGGCTTTGGGGTTTGATTTGATCATTGTAGATTTTAAAAACGGAGCCGAGGAAATTGAAGCGAATGCTCAGGCTTTGGCCTCTTGTTTGGGGTATTTGAGTGGACTTCCAAGCCGCACTTCGGAGTTGATGCTCATTGGAGCAAGCATGGGCGGTTTAACCAGTCGATACGCATTGAGAAAACTCGAAAATGCTGGCATACGCCACTGCGTGGGAACTTGGATCAGTTTTGATAGTCCGCATTTGGGGGCGAATATTCCCCTAAATTACCAGGCGCTGTTGCAATACTTGGGCTACGGAAGTTACACCACCCAAAAGAAATTTGATCAGAGCCTCATGGTACCCGCCGCCATGCAAATGTTGGTGAACCACATCGATTCCAATGGAACCGCTCCTCAGGTGCGCAATCGGTGGAACCAAAAACAATTTCAAACCGGATTCCCTCAAAAAACCAAGAACGTGGCCATTACCAATGGGGCCACCAATGGACATTTGTACCCCCTTTACCCCAACGAGAAAAACTTTGATTTCGATTACAAAAATCAGTTGAAAACCGATTTACGGGTGAATGATACCACCCAAAATCGGCAAGAAGTGATGTACGCCAAAATCAACCGTTTAGCACCCCCCCATTTTGCCCAATACCTGTATCGTGCCGACCGGCAGTATTATGAATTTACTCCCGGAGGACTGGCCGAAACCGGTAAAGATTTGCTGGATGGTTTGAACGAGGCCTTTGGAACTTCGGTTCAATTTGATCGCATTGAATACGAGTGCCACAGTTTTATTCCTGCCCAAAGCGCTTTGTTTGATTATTCAGTTTCTCCCACCACTTCCATGGTGGGCAGAACCAATGCCGTTTTCCAACAGGTGGTTCACTTGGCAGATACCAATGAATTACACGTTGCCGTAAATCGGCGCACCTCCATTCCGCTTTACGGATTGTTGCAGGAGTATTTGGATTCATTCCCCATGCAATTGCCCAACGTTCACGGAAATACGTTTAACCAAGCTGGAAATGCCAGAATTTCTAAGGATTTGGTGATTCAAAATGGCGGGAGAATGGTCGTGAACGGATTCCGAAAGGCAAACTACGGCACCCAATTTGGCCCGCCCGCAGTATTGCGCAACGTTCAGGTTTCCTTCACCAACTGCGGGCATACGTGGATCGTTCAATCGGGTGGGCAGCTCCAAATCGGGGAGCAAAATGGAACCCCATTTCCGAACAATGCCAAAGTGGTGCTTTCGGCGGGTTCCATTTTGGAGCTGCAATCGGGTTCGGTGCTGAAAGTGGAAGATTATTCCGAGTTGCATTTCGAACCCGGTTCGGCCCTCATCCTTCACCCGGGCGCCCGCATCGAATTGAACGGACCGCACGCCCTTTTGGCGATTTCATCCCTCATCCGTTTGGAAGATTCGGCTCAATTTGAATTGTTGGGAACGGGAAAAATGCTGTACTCGGTTGATTCTGGCGTGCGAAATGCCGTTGTTGCGGGCGCTCGTTGCCATTGGAAAATGGATGCCGGGGTTCATCTGGAAATTTCAGACGGGGCGCAATTGGAATTACCTTCCAACCTTCAAATGGCTCAATTCGATCATGCCACCGTGCATTTGGGTCATTCTTCTTGTTTGGTGATTCAATCTCCAAGCATCCTCAAAGATTCAAAATTTACTTCTGCCTACAACGGCACAGGAACCCACCGGGGCGTTCAATTGATTGCAACTTCGGCCTCCATCCTTCATCGGAATACCTTTGAAAATGGAGCTGCTGGATTGGTGATCCATCAAAAAACAGCCAATCAATCGGCCAAGGTATTGCGTTGTCAGTTTCTCAACAATACCGTGGGCTTGGAAGCCATTGGCAAAGGCACCAAATGTTACCAAAATACGTTTTCCAACAACGCCATTGGCTACAAAGGCCGCGATGCCGAAATGGCCACTTTGCTCAGTGGGAACCAATTCGAAAACAACCGGGTGGCCATCGATTTTCTGGGACAAAATACCGCCTCGTTGTATTGCCAGGCCAATTCCATTCAAGGAAACCTTACCCAAATTGGGGTTCAAGCACAATCAACCTTGTCGGTTTTCTCTTGCAATCGTTTCACCGGATTGGGAACGGGCATCAGCCAAAAATTTGGACATGTGGAATTGGGTCGCGGGGCTGCCAACATCTTCCAAGGGAAAGCAGCGTTAAGCCTTCAAGATGTTCAATCGCTGAATTTGGTTGGGGGCTTGAACGACTTTTCGGGAATTACCGAAGTGGTTGCCGATGGGGTGTTGACCGATAGTGCCGCTTTCCAATGGGTGCAGGGCAACCCCTGTTTGCGGGTTGATTCGAATTTGTTCCCAGCGCGTTTACTCTTAAATCCTCCTTTTGCCAGCAACCTCCATCCCTTGGCGTATTGGAGTTCCAGAAATCAGCAGTTTTTGCCGGCCTTTACGGTTGGATCGTTTTTAGGAATGACCACTTCCAACTGCAGAAGTGCGGCCCAAAGAGCCCAAACCGAGCGATTGGTAGATCAATTGGGCCGCTTATCTACTTCCACCTTGGTTTCCAATGGAAAAGTGGGTTCGTTTTCCCATCATTTGTTGGACGTGGTGCTCGATGCAGCGCTCACCACCGATTCGTTTTCCAACTTGAATTCGCTGCACGAATTGCTTCAGTTGTTGGAAGATCGGCCTTCGAATTATTCCCAAGACGATGCCTTGGCCGTAGATCTTGCCGAGAAACTCGCTTTGAACTGGTTGGCCATGGCTTTTGAAGATCAATTGTTGCAGTACAATCGCGCTCAATTTGGAACCGTTCCCAATACCACCGTTCATCAGTTGGTGGATATTTTAGACGACCTCAAGCAGGAAAAGGTGGTGGCTGCCGAATTGGAGGAGGCATCGGCCTACGATTTGGAAAAAGCGCAGGTGTATCGTTTGGCCGAGCACTACGATTATGCCCAGCAATTGCTGCAACAAATGAGGTCGCAAGCAACTTCGAACCAAATGGCCGAGGCCGATTATTGGGGATGTGTTTGCCGAGCGGAGGAGCAGTTTATTCATGGATTAACGTTGCGCTCGGCGTTTGAAGACAGCTTAACGGCTTGCCGCTCCCAACTTCCGGCCCTTCGCAAGCGGTCGTTTTCCTTCGAGTCGTTCGTTTCAAAAGGCAACCGCATGGGAATGACTTGGAGCCAAGGAAACCTGTTGTTGTCTGGAGCTCAAATGGGAGATGCTTACCGAATTGTGGATGCTCAAGGGAAAACCCTTCGGGCCGGGGTAATTACCAGCTCTTCCATTTCGGGTTTGGAACTTCCGCCGGGAATGTATTTCTTCGTAACATCTCATCAAAAGTTAACCCTTCTTATTCCATAACCATGAAACACGTTTTCACCTTTTTCTTCCTTTTTCTTGGGATGGGAATGAAGGCCCAGCAAGCGAAAGAGAATCCCCATCCTTCCAAAGGATTTTGGTTGAGAACCGATGTGGGGGGGATGATTCCCAAAGACAACAAGATGTTTGAATTTGGGGTGGAGCACCGCGGATTTTTCCCGGCTCAGTCGGTGGTTTGGAGTGTTGGAATGGGTTGGTACAATGTGTACAATACCGGTCCCATTGCTCACATTCAAACGGATGAATTGAAGGTGAAAAGGGTCGTGGGGGCCGAATACCGTCAGTATTTGTACGACCGAGAAATTCGAACGGGGCCCTTTATGGGAATTCAATTCCAGGGGTATTCGGTGAAGTTGCACACCCGCATGCACGACACGGTTTTCCCTCAATTGGGTTATTTTTTCGATACCACTACGGTTCGGAATACGGTGGTTTCTCAAATTCGATTGGGGTACAAATGGATAGATCGGAATGGGCAATGGTTGGTTGAACCCAGCATTGGTTTCGGGTTTCGGTACCAGGTAGGGGGGGAGTACTACACCGTTTTCCCGCGTTGGGATTTCCCAAGTTCCATAACTCGTTTTAGGTTATGCATTGCACGAAAGTTCTAAGGTGATGATAGAACTGGTTTTTGCCAGGGGGCGTTTCCATTTGGGAGCGCCCTTTTTTTTGAAGATGGATTGAGCAGCGGTGCAGCACGAAGAATTTTTTAGCTAGGTGTCGGATCATTTCAAAACCATCGATTCCCTTGGCGTAATGCTTCCACAAATTGTTGGAAGAGGAAGAAATCGAATATTAACCACTATCTATAAAATCGGGGTTTGCGAAATGGCGAACCCTGTACTTCGAATGAAAAATCCTGCATGAATAACGTTCTCGAGCAACTTCGAACGATGATTCATTTGGGAAGATGCTGACCGTCCTCCTTCCCCCTTTCCCGGCAGTTTCTTTTTGGCGGCCCAACTACACCCCAACACTCAACCCAATAAAAACAAAACGAGCATGAAAAAGGCATCCGCTTTTTTCATGCTCCCCATTGAAGCGCCAAAAGCATCGTTTTGGGGCTGTAAATGCATGATTTTCAATTAGCTGATAAAAGTCATGTTTAAAGGTGATTAAGGTCATGAACGATCGCCGGCATCCCATCTACTTTTGTCAAAGAAGCCGAAAGCATCCCATGCAACTTCTTCCTTGGCTTCCCTTTTTATGGATCTTACAACGAACAATAATAACCCTTAAAACAAACGAAAATGAAAAAACCTGCCATCACCCTATCTGCCATCATCTTCATGGTGGGCGCAAATTTAACAAGTTGCGATTCCCCCAAGAGTAAAGTAGAAGATGCTAAGGTCAATGTTACCGAGGCCGAAAATGAACTTGACCAAGCCAACCAAGAATATCAAACTGAGATTGAGAATTATCGCATGGAAACAGCAACAAAAATTTCAGATAACGATATCATCATCGCAGATTTCAAGAAGAAAATTGCGAACGATAAAAAAGATGCAAAAGCAAAGTCTGAAAAGAAAATCGCTGAATTGGAACAAAGAAACAGAGAGCTTAAACAAAAGCTCGACAATTACAAAGCCGAAGGCAAAGATCAATGGACAACCTTTAAAACCGAATTCAACCATGATATGGATGAGTTGAGCAAGGCGTTCAAAGACCTGGGCGTGAACAACGTAAAATAACCAACCTGAGATAGCCTTGTGGTGCTTGCCCAAACATCGGGCAAGCATCGCGGGCGAATTAAACCTGATTTTCATGAAAGGATTGAAAATAGCGATTGAAAAATCGACATTAGAAAACACCAATTTCAGAAAGGTCGTTTACACATCTTCCCACAGCCAATTGGTGTTGATGTGCCTTCAGCCCAACGAAGAAATTGGAGAAGAAATCCATCATCAAAATGATCAATTCTTTCGTTTCGAAAGCGGTTGCGGCTCGTGCTTCATCGATGGAAATGAATATGCCGTTAGCGATGGCGACGCTGTTGTTATCCCCGCCGGGGCACGGCATAACATCATCAATACCGATGGTGAGAAGGAATTGAAAATGTACACCATTTATTCTCCAGCCCACCATGAAGATGGCATCGTTCGCAAAACAAAAGCCGAGGCCGAAGCGAAAGAAAACAAAGAGGAATTCGCTGGAAAAACCACCGAATAAATCAACCAAAGAAAAAAACTAAAATTAAAGTTATGGAAAAGAAATTGAATTTCACCGGCAATTGGGATGCGGTAAAGGGCAAACTTCAACAAAAGTATACTGCACTAACCGACCATGATTTGCACTTCGTAGAAGGCAAAGAGAATGAACTATTGGGCAGACTCGAATTAAAGCTTGGGCAAACCAAGGAAGAAATTCGGAATACAATTGAAAAATTGTAACCGATACCATTTCCTTTTCTGAAGCGCAGGAATGATCGATGCAAAACAGAACAAGTGGATATCGCCCGGCGAAGCTGTTGTTGGAAACTACCATCCTGGAATGTTACCACGGCAACGGTTGAAGCGGGAACTAAAAACTCAATTCGAGTTTGCTATGAAAGATGAAAGGGCAAAGAAATGTGCTTTGCCCTTCCATAGTACAGGTTAAACCGTCGGCAGCCGGTATGGATTCCGGTTACATGCTTAACCAAAAAAAAATCAACGACCAATCGGGAGTTGAAACGATGAAATTAAAATGCATCCGTTTAAAAAATAAATCATGAGAAATCTATTGGTTGTATTGGCCATCATGGTGGGCGTTGCTTGGGCAATTGGCTTCATTGGGTACAATGCAGGTGGATTGATTCACCTCTTATTGGTTATTGCTTTGATTTCGATATTACTTGGAATCATTCAGGGAAAAAGACGGAATTAATGGCCCGAGCGATTACGCGATTTCCGTTATTCAAGGAAAAGAGCCAGGGCATTCAATGAAATTACCATGACCATCAGCGCGGCATCAGCATTAAAAAAACTGCTTTTACTGGTTCTTCTTATTGCTGGCTTTTATTACGCCCGAGCATTTCTTATTCCTTTGTCCATCGGAGCGGTGGTTGCCACCTTGTTTTTGCCCCTTTGCAGATGGTTGGAAGATCGGAAAGTGCCGAGAGGACTCGCAGTCGTAATTTGTATCGTAGGGTTATTGCTCTTCATCGTTGGAATTGGGATGCTTCTCAGCTATCAGGTTTCTACGCTGATCCGCGATTTTTCGCTGCTTCG
>CANHCV010000088.1 GCA_947459245.1 Bacteroidota bacterium | reverse complement strand
CGAAATTCCAACGGGTTGGTAATTTTCTACGCCGATAAAATTACCCGATCCATGCAGCAAACCATGGACGAGACGTTACGCCGAAGAGAAAAGCAGATTGCTTATAACCTGGAACACGGAATTACCCCACAAACCGTTTTGAAATCGAGGGAAGAAATCCTCAAACAAGCCGGAGTTTTGAATATTCGAGGAGAGCAGGACGTGGAAAAAGTAGAGAAATATTACGTAGAACCGGAAAAATTCTCCATCGCCGCCGATCCGATCATCAAGGCGATGTCGCCCGAACAGCGATTAAAGGCGGCCGACGAAGCCCGCAAAAAAATGGAGAAAGCCGCCAAAAACATGGATTTCATGGAGGCCGCTCGCTACCGAGACGAGTGGATGGCGCTCAAAGAAATGGCTTGATGATTGGAGCATCCGTTTTTCCAACTTGAACCTTTTTAAGATGATGAATCAACTGCGATGATCATTTTAAAACGAGGTGGTTGATCGAATAACAATTAGTGAATTGAATGGCTCGTTTTAATAACCCAATGGTTCGCGGCTGCTGTGTCTAATCCGAAGAATTCGAATTTCTTTTTCAGCAGATTTTATCTGATAAGAAACCCGATCATTAAAAACTACAAAGGCCCTAAAATCTGGATTTGGAATTTGTTTTAATTGATCTTGTTCACTTATGAGCGGATTTTTTTTAATCAATTCAAGACGTGAAACAATGGCAGTTTTTACTATTTTCGGAGCCTGCTCACTTTGGCTTTCGAGGGTTTTCAAAATTTCTTTGAAATGATCAAGAGCTTTTCTATCCCATATCAATTTAAAAGAAGATTTTACCACTTCGATAATTCCTTTAGCGCATCTTCATGAGCCACGGAATTGCCTTCTTCCATTCGAAGAACGGCATTATCAATTTCTTGATTGTACTCTTTACGAGTAATTCGCTTCACATCTTTATCAACATGAAGAAGACTTTTTATCATTTCAAGAACTAAATTTTGCTGTTTTAGAGGAAGCAGCGGCAGATATTGGTCGACCTGTTTTTTGATGGAGTCCGTTGTCATGAATGAAATTGATTCAAACAAATTTATGAAAAATAAAACCAAACGGCAAAGTTTGTTGGAGTCTCCAATCCAAAAATTGAGATCATCAAAAGTTTAATTTCGAACTGTATGAAAATGCTCCAAAAACATGGATTTCATGGAGGCCGCCCGCTACCGCGACGAGTGGATGGCGCTCAAAGAAATGGCTTAATCCACCCAATCGGCTACAAAAACATTGGTGTCTTTCGTTCCTCGGTTATTCCGGTTGGAACTGAACACCACCTTCTTCCCGTCGGGAGAAAACATGGGAAAAGAATCGAAAACGCCATCGAACGTGATCTGCTCCAAGCCCGAGCCGTCCACGTTGATTTTATAGATATTGAAGTTAAAGCCGCGTTTGGAAGCGTGGTTGGAACTGAACAAAATGGATTTCCCATTGGGGGTGAAATAGGGCGCCCAATTGGCTTTTCCTAAATTCGTCACCTGCCGAAGGTTGCTCCCATCGGCATTGCAAACAAAAATCTCCATTTGGGTTGGAGCAACCAAACCTCGGCTCAAGTATCCTTTGTACTTCTCAACGTCTTCGGCCGATTTTGGGCGCGAAGCACGAAAAACGATTTGCTTTCCATCGGGAGAGAAAAATGCGCCTCCATCGTAACCCAGCTCAAACGTAATTTGCTTCACGTCCGAACCGTCGATGTTGCAGGTAAACAAATCCAAATCGCCGTTTCGAGTGGAAGTGAATACAATTTTATCGCCTTTCGGACTCACCGTTGCTTCGGCATCGTAGCCGTTGGAAGCCAACAACACCTTTTGGTTTTCGCCCTTTAAATCGGAAGTATAAACATCAAATTCGTTGTAAATGGGCCACAGGTAGGGTCCGTTTTTCTCTCTTGGAACGTCGGGCGGGCAGTTGGTCCCGGCGGCTTGGGTAGAGGCAAATAGAATGGAACGATCGCCGGGTAAAAAGTAGGAACACGTGGTGCGACCCTTGCCGTGGCTGATCGGATTCACTTTAAATTTTTTGCCCGGTTTGGCGGGCATCCAAAAAATTTGGTCGCACTGAGCACCAAATCCGGAATAATTCGACTGAAACGTTAGGCTTTTGCCAGAAAACGACCAATAAGCTTCGGCATTATCGCCTCCAAACGTTAGCTGTTGGATGTTTTTCAAATGCTTCTCGGAAGGATAACGAAGCGTATCAATGTTCTGAGCGGCGGCGGAAATTCCCATTCCCAACAGCACCACAAGCCATGTCATTTTCATGGCCCAAAGGTAGAATTATTCCTCCTCCAACGATGGCGCGGAGGAACCTTCTGACAATTTTGTGATTTTACTTCCCAAAACATACACCGCCCCGAATGTGATGGGGATGGTGAAAAGTAGTCCTACACCCAAGGCTAAAAATCCGCCGATGTTCAAAAAAATCAACAAAACAAGTACTCGAAAAAAGAGAGAGAAATTTTTAAAGGCCCATTTCCTGCTGGTTTCCATGGCATTCCACGCGTGGCCTTTTCCAACCGCTGCAAAGTAATTCGCCAGAAAAAACGCGATGCCGAACACCAATCCGTGAACCAGCATCAACAAATATCCCATGCCGAGTTTCCCGGGATCCAAAGCACCTTGGTTGATGAGTTTTTCCAACATGGAAGGGTCTTTGGAAATTTGCTCAAAATATTCGCCGTACATCAACTTCAACAAGAATTGCAAAGGAAGAAGCACAATGATCAGCTGGAAGAAAAAGACACCGATCAACCGCAAAGCTTTGGAATATCCTCCAAAAAAAGAGGAAAAAGTGTAGGATTGTTGATGATGAATGGAGCGAAATACAAAGAAATAGCCAGCACTCAAGGGAACGATTGCTAATGAAATGACCCAATTGAACCATTCCAGTGCACCGCCTAAATTGACCAAGGAAGAAACCAAGTAAACCACTCCGAAAAAGAGCGTAAACGCCAACATTTGGCCAATATCTTGTTTGAAAAGTTGGTAAGATTCTGCAACGATCGACCGTGCTGAAAGCGAAATTCGTTGGGGAGCAATTGAATTTTGGGTGGGGTTCATGTTGTACCTTTGTTGCAAAAATAAGGATAAGATTGATGGAACTTTCATTGGAAGGAAAAGTAGCGTTGGTGAACGGCGCCAGCGCAGGTTTGGGATTGGCTTCGGCCGTGGAACTGGCTCAACTTGGAGCCACGGTCATTCTCATGGCTCGAAACGAGGAAAAGCTGCAACAAGCCCTTGAACAATTGCCCAAACCCAACTTTCAACATCACCGCATCGCCGTGGCCGACATGAATCAGCTGGAAACGGTTTCCGTAGCCGTGGAGAAAATTTTGTCGGAACAGCCCGTTCACATTTTGGTGAACAACACAGGAGGCCCCGCCGCCGGACCGGTTCATACCGCCGAACTTTCGGCCTTCGAATCCGCTTTCCGACAGCACCTGCTGGGAAATCATTTGTTGGCAACCTCCGTACTTCCAGGCATGAAAGCAGCCGGATACGGCCGCATCATCAACATCATTTCTACTTCCGTAAAAGTACCCTTGAAAGGATTGGGCGTGAGCAACACCATTCGCGGTGCGGTAGGAAATTGGTCGAAAACCTTGGCCACGGAAGTGGCAGCTTGGGGAATTACCGTGAACAACGTACTTCCTGGAGCCACCGAAACGGAACGTTTGAGCAGCATCATCGACGGGAAAGCGGCGAGAACCGGTGCCGAAGTGGATCATGTTCGGGACGAGATGATTGCCGAAATTCCGGCCGCACGTTTTGGAAAACCTTTGGAAGTAGGTGCGGCAGTGGCGTTTCTAGCGTCGCCCGCTGCGGCCTACATCAATGGAATTAACGTTCCCGTTGACGGCGGAAGAACCCCATCGCTCTAATCATTTTGAAACTTATTTTCCAACCGAATCTTTAAGGAATTGTGAGTCAAACCATCGAAACCGATTTGTTGATCATTGGGGCGGGCCCCGTTGGTCTTTTCACCGTATTTGAAGCAGGATTGATCAAACTGCGCTGCCATTTGATCGATTACCTTCCCCAACCGGGAGGGCAGTGCACCGAAATTTATCCCAAGAAACCCATTTACGATATCCCTGGATTTCCATCGGTCTTGGCCGGCGACCTCATCCACAACCTCATGGAGCAAATTGCTCCTTTCAAACCGGGGTTTACCTTGGGTGAACGGGCCGAAGAAATGCGGCAAACCGAAGACGGGAAATTCGAAATCATCACCACTTCCGGCACCATTCACCGGGCTTCATGCGTGGCCATTGCTGCGGGTTTGGGCGTTTTCGAACCAAGGAAACCACCCATTGAGAACTTGGCTGATTTCGAAAACAAAGGGGTGGATTACATCATTAAAGAGCCTGAAAAATTTAGAAATCAACGCGTTGTGGTTGCTGGCGGGGGCGATTCTGCCTTGGATTGGTCCATCATTTTGGCAGATATTGCCGCGGAAGTCGTGCTGGTTCATCGACGTTCTTCTTTCCGCGGTGCATTGGACTCGGCCGAAAAAGTAACGGAGTTGGCCCATGCCGGGAAAATCAAATTGGTCACCGAAGCCGAAGTCACCGGACTGAACGGAAACGGTAACTTGGAAGAAGTGGTGATCACCTTCAACAACGGCGAAACAACCACCCATTCCACCGATTATTACCTGCCGTTGTTCGGGTTATCGCCCAAACTCGGACCCATCGCCAACTGGGGATTGAACCTCGATAAAAACGGAATTGCGGTAGATACCTTCGATTACAGCACCAACGTTCCCGGAATTTACGCCATCGGCGACATCAACGAATATCCTGGAAAGTTGAAACTCATCCTTTGCGGTTTCCACGAAGGAACCCTGATGGTTCAAAGTGTCTTCAAACGCATCTATCCCGATGCCAAACTTCAATTTAAATACACCACCGTTAACGGTGTAAACGGATTCTAATGGAAAACACCATTCAACTCACCGTAATCGATCGTGATGGAATTTCCCACGAATTGGTAGCTCCCACCGACATGAACCTCAATTTGATGGAGGTTTGCAAAGGAAGTGATCTTCCGGTGGAAGGAACGTGTGGAGGGATGGCCCTTTGCGCGAGCTGCCACGTGTACGTTTTGAGCGATCACGAACTTCCCGAGCAAAGCGATGACGAGCTCGACATGTTGGATCAAGCCTTTTTTGTGAAAGATAACAGCCGTTTGGGTTGTCAGTTGCGCATGACGGAGGCGTTCAACGGCTTAAAAGTTCAATTGGCAAAAGTTTAAAAAATGAATTTCAACGGACTTTTACATCCGGTTACCGCCCTTCTGAAAGAGGTTAGCCACTACATCGAAGGGGCCCGCACCCATTTTTCCGACGATGATGTGCGGGAAAAAAGCGTCAACAGCTTGGTGAGTTATGTGGATGAAACCGCCGAAAAAATGCTGGTGGAAGGACTTCGCCACATTTTACCCGAAGCCGGCTTTTTAACGGAAGAAGGAACTGCTGGACGGAAGAATGAAAAGTTGGTTTGGATCATCGATCCGTTGGATGGAACCACCAATTTCGTTCAGGGCATTCCATTCGTGGGAATCAACGTGGCGCTGATGGAAAAAGATCAAATTGTAGCCGGCTGGATTGCCGATGTTTTCCATCATTCCATTTACCACGCTTTCAAAGGAGGCGGTGCTTTCAAAAACGGACTTCCCATTCGGATGAAAGAAAAAACGTCGTTGAAAGATACCTTGATGGCTACGGGCTTTCCGCACGTGGATTTTACCCATTTGGATTGGTACCTGCGGGTGATGGAAGCCATGATGCGCAGCAGCCGTGGGCTGAGGAGAATGGGAGCTGCTACCTTGGATTTGGCCTACACGGCCGAAGGCAAGCTCGACGGATTTTTCGAGTTCAGTTTGAATCCGTGGGACGTGAGTGCTGGAGCTTTGTTGGTTCAGGAAGCGGGGGGCGTTGTGACCGACTTTTCCGGCGGGACCAACTGGTTGTTTGGAGGACAGATCGCTGCGGGATGTCGCGAAATTCACCGGGAGTTACTGGATTTGATGGCATTGGCGAAAGGGGAGTAAAATCCTACCATTTTTGCTTTTCAAATGGTGCTGAAACACTATTTATTGCCACAAATAGGGTCAAAACTTTATTGAAAACTCTAAATGCCCACCAAAGCCACGTTCAACGATTTTCTGAAGTGTTGAAATTCTGGCCTCTTTGATATTATTCTCAATTTTTGAGATGTATGATTTTGAAGTCCCAACCTTTTCGGCAAGTTGTTCTTGAGTCATCCCTAACTCAATTCTTTTGTCATGAATTAAAACACCCATTTTAAAGGCTTCGTAACCGGATTCAATTTCATCCCGTTTTTTTGTCCCGAGTTTACCGTAATTCTTTTCTTTAAAATCTTCTAAAGAGGTCAATTTATTACTTTTTGCATTCATATTGTGATTTGATTTTTAGGGCAAGATCTATTTCATTTTTAGGAGTTCGCTGGGTTTTCTTCTGAAAACCATTTGCAATAACTACTAATTTTCCATCATCAAAAAAACAAAAAATTCGGAAAATATCACTGCCATGTTGAACACGAATTTCATAGAGTCCATTCGTATTTTCCAAGTGCTTTAAATAGATTT
>CANHCV010000087.1 GCA_947459245.1 Bacteroidota bacterium | reverse complement strand
CGCGTTACGCACCCGTGCGCCACTCTCAAGGAAGCAAGCTCCCTCTACCGTTCGACTTGCATGTGTTAGGCCTGCCGCTAGCGTTCATCCTGAGCCAGGATCAAACTCTCCATAGTATAGTTTGTTTTTTTATAATCCCGGCTTATACTCAAAGGTTCCTAGAATTGACTTCGTTTTTACCTTTTAACTTCTATCCTTCACTATTTCAAAGAACTAAATCCCCATCGACTTTTGGCAATCAGTAGACCGCCTAAAGCATCGGGTTGTACCCGGGGCGGGACTTGAACCCGCACGCTCTTTAAGGAGCACAGGATTTTAAGTCCTGCGTGTCTACCGATTTCACCACCCGGGTAGGGTTCGGTTGGAGCGGGAAACGAGACTCGAACTCGCGACCCCAACCTTGGCAAGGTTGTGCTCTACCAACTGAGCTATTCCCGCTGATGATTTTGTGTTACTCAAAGAACCGATTGGGATTGCAAAGGTACGAGCATTTTCTAATTCCGCAAGTACTAGCCCAACTTTTTTTCCAAAAAAACCAACTTTTTTTTTCATCCCAACTCCACTCCCTTTCTAAGTGTCTCAAAAATGGTACATTACTAAAAAAACATCATGTGTCTTTTTCTTAAAAAAAATTCTTCTTCCAACGAAGAAAATGCTCCATTGCCCTCCTTCTATGACTTATTGCATCTTTTTGTTCCCAAGAAATCTTGGCAAAAGTTTCCAAAAAATCATTCGGAATGAACAAAGGATCGTATCCAAAACCATCATCCCCCTCCATCTTTTTGGAAATTGCTCCTTCTACCCTGCCCTCAAACAACATTTCTTTTCCATCCATTACTGCACATAAAACCACGGAAAAATGCGCTGCCCTCTCCTCCATTCCTTCCATCAACCCTAGTAGCTTGATATTATTGTCTGCGTCTTTGGCGTCGTCCCCGGCAAACCGAGCACTTCGAACTCCTGGAGCTCCACCCAATGCATCTACAAATAACCCTGAATCATCCGATAAAACCGGCAACCCAATTTGCCGGTGAACCGCCCAACTTTTCAATCGGGCATTCTCGGCCAACGTATTTCCATGCTCTTCTACTTCTTCATCAAATCCAACATCCCGCAAACTCAGCCATTCAATTCCTCCACCCAACTCATCGGCCAATCGCTGAAACTCGGCTACCTTCCCTGCATTGCGGGTTGCCAATACCCATTTCATGCCTTCTTCAAATTGAAATATGTTTGCATCAATTTCCAAAGCACTTGCTTTTGAGGGATATCATCCCAGACTTGTTCCATGGGAGGGCATGCGATTCCGCTGCCCCAGGTTTCGTCATTGGTAATGGTTGAATTCGACGTAGATTCCATTCCGAAGCTAACCCACCGTTGCGGTTTCCATTCCTTTCTGAGTGGAACAGCAGATTCCGGTTGATGTATTTCGATGTACTTCATGTGGCTTCCCGGAATTTCGGTCGCCTTGATCATCTTCCTTAAAAAAACTCGTTGTTCTTCTGGAACAGTTCCGCCGTCTTTCAAATAAACCAATAATAGTAGTTGAACCGGGGTGGGCTCCACCAATACTTCCAACTCTTCCACCAAATTTGGTTTCTCCAACGGTTCGGATTGCTGCTTGTTTCCTTCTGTTAATCTCAATTCTTCATTCAATGAAGATGAATCAACCACTACTTTATCCTCTTCAAATTGAAAAAGCATTTCTCCATCCATCAAGGCAAGAACAGCTTCGGGCTGTTTTGCTAACTCGTTTAAATCCATATTCACATCAACAAATGTATTCAACAAAAAGGAAATGGAATATCTTTGCGGAAATTTTATCGCATTGAAACCTACCATTCATCCCATTGACAAATCTCGTCTAAGTACGGTTGATTTTAATAACCTGCCTTTTGGAAAAGTATTTTCAGACCACATGTTGGTTGCCGATTACGAAGATGGGCAATGGAAAACTGTGCGCATTGTTCCTTATGGACCGATCGAATTGATGCCGGCTATTTCGGCACTGCATTACGGTCAGGCCATTTTTGAAGGAATGAAAGCCTACAAAAATGCAGAAGGTGAAATTTTCCTATTCCGTTCCCAAGAAAATTTCAAGCGTTATAATTTATCCTCCGACCGGATGTGCATGCCAGCCATTCCTAAAGAAATTTTCATCGATGGGTTGAAAGAATTGTTGAAAGTAGATTCCGATTGGATTCCAAATTTGGAAAACACCTCTCTTTATATTCGACCTTTCGGATTTGCAACCGATGATTACGTTGGCATTCGTCCATCCGATTCCTACAAATTCATCATTTTCACTTGTCCGGTAGGGCCTTATTACAATCAGCCCTTGCACGTAAAAATGAGTGAAGATTTCACTCGTGCTTTTCCCAATGGAACCGGGGAAGCAAAATGCGCTGGGAACTACGCCGCAGCCATGCTTCCTCAAAAGCTGGCCAAAGAACAAGGTTTTGATCAATTGATTTGGTTGGATGGAAAAACCATGTCGAAAATTGAAGAATCGGGCACCATGAACTTGTTTTTCGTGATTGATGGTACTTTAGTTACGCCCCAAACCACCGGAACCATTTTGCACGGTGTTACCCGCGATAGCGTTATTCAACTGGCCAAACACCACGGTTGGAAAGTTGAAGTTCGCGATATTTATGCTCAGGAAATTGTTGATGCTCATTTTGCGGGGTTATTGGAAGAAGCTTTTGGTGCTGGTACTGCAGCCACCATTGCTCCCATTCAATCGATTTCTTACCAAGGAAAACGAATGGAACTTCCACCGGTTGAAGAAGCAAAAGTTGCCCCGCTGTTGTACAACATGTTGAACGACTTGAAACTTGGGCACGCTCCAGATCCTTTCGGTTGGTTGGAGAAAATTTAATTCAACAATGGAAGAGAAATTCGAAAGGTAGTCCCCTTCCCTATTTCCGATTGCTTTACGAATACCTTCCCGCTGTGGTAGTTTTCTACGATTCGTTTAACCAACGACAATCCTAATCCCCAGCCGCGTTTTTTGCTGGTTACTCCCGGATTGAAAATGGATTTTAATTGGCTTTGAGGAATCCCCTTACCCGTATCGGCAATATCGAGGTAAACCCTGCGAGGAGTTTCAAGCAAATGAAACGTAATGGTTCCTTGGGCTTCCATCGCATCCACCGCATTTTTCACAATGTTTTCGACTACCCAATGAAACAATGGAGGGTTGATCTTGGCCCATACTTCCGATTGCGGGACATCCATTTCAAAAATCACCTTGCTCGAAACCCGCAATTTGAGGTAATCCAACGCCTCATCCAGCACCCGTTTCAAATCATGTGCTTCCAATTGAGGGGTGCTTCCAATTTTAGAAAATCGGTCGGTAATCAATTCCAACCTCTGAATATCCTTTCGAACTTCGTTCAACGTTTCACTTGTGGTATCGCTGGCATCTATTCTCAATACTTCCAACCAAGCCATCAAGGAAGATATGGGCGTACCGAGCTGATGCGCCGTTTCTTTGGCCATACCCACCCACAAAAAATCTTGCTCGTATTTCCGAGATGCCATGAAGGCATAATAAGCAATCCATAAAAAAATAGCAATCACCGCCAATTGAAGGAAAGGGAAAATCTCAATCGCTTTCAACAACGTGCTGTTGTCGTAATAAATGTAATTGTAGGTATTTCTTCCCGAAACAATTTGGATGGGCTCGTGAACACCCGACATCCGGCTCATGATTTTGAGCGCTTTGGAAGTGTCGATTTGTTGGGAAGTTCGATCCAGAATCTTGGAAGAATCGATGTGGATGAAATCGATGGGCATTTTTGCCTGATCGGTGAGAATGGCCGGAATATTTTGATTCGAGCGGATCACTTCAAAGGCGAGATTAACATTACCGTCGCCGGTGGAAGCGGTAATATCTCGGTAAGCCAATGCCCATAGTTTGATGTGGTTTCTCTCTTGCTCCTCCAAATCGGCAATGAATTGATTGGTATAAACCACTGAAGAGACAGCAATCCCCACCGCAGCTGCAAAAAACAACCACTTCCATCTTCCACCTCGGAGGTAAATCGAGCGCCACTTCGCCATGTTACTGAATCACCATTTTTTTGATCGAAACCGAACCTTTTGATTTTCGTTCCAGCAAATATATTCCTTTGGGAAGATGTTCCAAGGAAAACGATTGTGTTGATGAGGTCATGGAAAACCGTTGATTGATTCTACCTTGAAGGTCAATGATGGAAAACTGATCGTTTTCTTCGGCTTGAATTTGAATGTTTCCAGAAGATGGGTTGGGATAAAAACTCCAATTTGAGGTGGAAACATCCATCGAAGAAGCAATGACCTGTCGATCCAAAACGATATCATCTACATACAAATTACCCATTTGCTGGCTTTTGTTTTCGAACATCATGTAAACGTTGCTTTTGCCAGCCAAAACCGAAACATCCAACAACGTATCCCGCCAATGATGAGCAGAATCTGGACGGAAATTCCCGCCTCGGCCCGACGACAAAGGAACGCCTCCATTATCGAAGGCCAAGTAACGCCAAGTTTGCCCACAATCGTCGCTAAATTTCACCCGAAGGGAATCGGAACGGCTGGGCAAACTGTACCGATAGGAATATCGGAAATACAAATAAGCCGGACTTCCCGCGGGGAAATCAAACGAACCGAAAACCATTCCATCGAACTGATTCAAACCAGTAACGTAGCGATTATTTCGTACATAAGCAGCCGTAGTTCCTCGCGGACATCCGCCAACAGGAATGGTATCCCAACTCAAATCTCGATCAGGATTAACCATGTACGATGAACTTTGGGTGTAAATGTTTTTCCCTTCAAAATCTTCTTTAAATGGAAGAGTTTGAGTTTTCAATCGATGAAAACGGTAGGTAAATCGGTTATTGATGGTATCCCATTCTGTTTGATTGGAACGAACCGCCAAGGTCAATTCATTCATTCCCCATTGGGTTGGAATACCCTGCAAGCTGAAGGGCAAAGTGGTTCCTACTGCAATGGTTTGGTTTACGGAAATGGATTGAATCAAGGAATCTCCCTGATAAACCAAAATATCAACGACCTGAATTGAACTATCTCCCAAATTCTTGATTTGAATGGTTGGGGCGGAAGAATTGGAACAATTCAGCGCATGAGCAGTTGGAATATTGGTAACGGTTCCGATGGCAACGTCGTAATGACGAGACAATGCAGGAACGGGAGTAAATCTGGATGACAAGTACTGGTAAGCATTGGGCAAATTGATGATCCCATTTCCGAAAACATTGTCCTCGCCTGGAGCTCCCAAGTCGGCCGCGGAAAAATACAAGGCTTCCAAAATCTGTTTTCCGGTGCACATGGGAAACGCTTCTTTCAAAAGCAAAACTGCACCGGTTACGTGGGGCGATGCCATGGAGGTTCCATTGTAATTGGAATACTGTCCGTGTCCAATCGAAGATCGAACACTGAAACCTGGAGCTGTAACTTCAGGACGGATCAGAATGGAAGAATCGTTGGGAGAGATGGGACAGCCGGTTGGACCGCGGGAGGAAAAGGATGCAATGGGGTAACCGGCTGTATTTCCATCGAGGGCGCCCACCGTAAACGGAAGGGTTTTATCCAAGGCGATTTCTTGGGGCGCACCTAACGTGGAAGGACCGGGGCCGTTGTTACCGGCGGAATAAATGTTGGCGATTCCTGCGGCCTCCACAAAACGAAACGTTTGAGTAAGGAGCGTTAGGCCGCAAAAAGTAGAATCAACCAATCCGCCTCTACCCCAACTGTTATTGATGGCGTCGGGAATGTCGTTGATGGTGGAAGTATCGCGATCTGGGTTGATGGCCCACTCGTATCCCAGCATGATCAAAGGCCAATTTTTCACATCCGCCAAATCACTCACAATGGGATCGGTATGCATCAAATAAGCATTCATGGCCATGCCAATGGTATCTCGATTGGCGGGATCTAATCCGGCAATCGTTCCCGAAACGTGGGTACCATGACTGTTTTGCTTATCGCCAGGGAATTTCAAATCGAAACTTCTCCAACTTCTTTGATAGGGGAAATAGCGTGCTAGAAAACGAGATTTCACGGCAGGATGATCATCCCAAAATCCTGTATCGTAAACCAGCGCCTTCCGGCCACGTCCGGTATATCCCAAATTCCACATGAAGGGCGCACCAACGGCCCTCAAACCGGCCTCGGTTCCATTAACCGCTTCGGTTGACGGTTGTTCTTGAACGGGGAGTTGCATTCCCAACTGAAGTTGGTCTTCAGCAACAACCTCGGCAACAAACGAACTACGGATTAATGGCGCAATGGCTTCTTGAGGAAGATCCACCCAAACGGCGTTGGTAATGAAGAAAAAATGTTTTACAAGAACTTCTTTTCTCCAAGGCTGATTAGCGATAAATTTTTCCCAATTTTCGGTTTCCCTCTGCTGCAATTGAATAGCCTTTCGAAGCAACTCCTTGGTGCGAAGGTCGGCAGGAACATTGTTCTGATCCCAAGACCGATTCATTTCAACTAGGTCCAATTGACTCTTAAAAACAACCACAAAGGGTTTGGCGGTTAAGATGGAAAAACTTGCACAAATGGCAATGATTCCGCATAAAATTTTCTTCATAGTGGTATGGCAAATGTAATAGTTTTTTTGGAATCCCACTCTCCATGATTG
>CANHCV010000086.1 GCA_947459245.1 Bacteroidota bacterium | reverse complement strand
GGGAACAGTTTGGCATCAACCGCTATTTCTAATCGCATTTTCCGACCAACAGCCGCCAATCAGTGGGCGAAAGACACCGTTAACCTCAGCAATTTTGGCGGACAAAACATCGTCCTTCGTTTTACCAATGTTACCGCCTACGGAAACAATACATACCTGGATTCCATTCAGATCGATACGGCTGCACCGGTGGTTCAAACGGTAGTAGATGGAACTGTTGCGCGAATCATTGGATTAAATGGCATCATTAACTCGCCCACGAACCTTTCGGGCGTTTTGAAAAACGTGGGAACAGCCTCGATCTCCAATCAAACCCTTACCTACACCGTTAATGGTGCAAATGCCGTTGTTTCATCGGCTTCGGGAACCATCAATCCGGGCGATTCGGCCACCCTTACGTTCACAACACCGTTTTCGCCAACGGCCGGTGGCAGTTACCGCATTTGCCTATTCCCCACCAACCTGGCCAGCGATATCAATCGCGCCAACGACACGATTTGCCAGGTTGTTAGCAGCACTCTTGGCGTAACAAATCCTTCATCCAATCTTGTCATTTACCCCAATCCAACCACCGAAGCTGGATTTTGGATTGAAACTTCCATTCCTCAAGAAATTCAATTATTCAACAGCCTTGGTCAGTTGGTTCGGAAAGAGTGGATTTCAACCCGGGTTTTTGTTCAAGGGATTCCATCCGGAATCTATTTCATGGAATGGAAAAACGGGAAAGAAAAGTTAATCGTTCAATGATGGATTTCACTTCAATAAAAAAGCCCTCCGAAGAAATTCGGAGGGCTTTTTTATTTATCGATCTAAATCTTTTAAATCGTGAATTTTCCACTCGGGATCGTATTTCAATCCACCAAACAAATGCAACATCAACGCTCGGCTATAGCGCAAACTCCAGGGACTTGCTAAAACTACCACCGGAACGATGAACGACATGTACACCAAAACACTGGGATTATTCAGGAAATAGTACACCATAAAAGCAGTGATCATGGTAAATCCAACACTGAAGGCGTAACTGAAATACATGGCTCCCCAGAAAAATCCGGGTTCGGGTTCGAATGCAACGCCGCAAACCGGGCAAAGCACCGGCATTTCGGTGAATTTTTTGGAAATTGCTGGGTTTTTGAACATTTCGCCTTCACGGCAACGGGGACATTTGCACTGAACAAGTGCGGATAAATTGGAGGAAGCGGGCATGGTTTTTAATGGAAAAGCGGTGAAGCGAAAAATGGTTCCTTACAACCGTCGATGAATGGTTTTGGGGAATTTCATTTTGTAGGAAACGTTGATGTTACCGGTTGAAATTAAATCCAATTTCTTCTTCAACAAGTTTTTCTTGAACGGACTGAGGTGATCGACAAATAAAATCCCTTCGATGTGATCGTATTCGTGTTGAATAACGCGGGCTAAAAAATCGTCGAACCACTCGGTGTGTTCTACAAAATTTTCATCGAAGTAACGCATTTGAATTTTTTCGGGACGGGCTACTTGGGCTCGAATTTTTGGGATGCTCAAGCACCCTTCTTCTACCAAGCTGGTTTCTTCGCTTTCGTTGACGATATGGGCATTGATGAAGGCTTTTCGGTAGCCTTTGTATTTAACCTCATCAACGATTTCGAGATCTACCACGAACAAACGAATGGGCAACCCAATTTGTGGGGCAGCCAACCCAACGCCGTCGGCCACATCCATGGTTTCGAAAAGGTTGGCCACCAATTCTTTCAATTGGGGATAATCGGGGGTGATGTCTTCGGCTACTTTTCGTAAAACCGGGTCACCAAAAGCAACAACAGGTAAAATCATGGGTGAAACTCTAAGTATTCTTGCAACAAAATTACAGCGCTCATTCCATCGATCAATCCTTTTTCTTGGCGCTTCTTTTTGGGAACTCCAGCCTGAATCATGGATTGAACGGCCATTTTTGATGTAAATCGTTCATCGATCCAATGGATGTTCAGGTTGGGGAAAAAATTTGCCACCGATTCGGAAAATTTCTTAACCGGAACGGTGGCATGGGTTTCAGAGCCATCCAACCGAAGTGGAAGGCCTAAAATGAGATCGGTAACTTTTTCTTCTTTAAAATATTGCTTCAACCAATCGATGATGTTTTCGGTAGGCACGGTAGGTAAACGCCCCGCTACCAACCGATTGGGGTCGGTTACGGCGATGCCGCAACGTTTGGTCCCGTAATCGATGGCCAAAGCCCTCATTAAAACTGCTCTAAAGCCGAAAAGAAGAAGCTTCCTTCGATGGCAGCATTCTCGTTGGAATCCGAACCATGAACGGCATTTTCACCAATGGAACGAGCAAATTTCTTACGGATGGTTCCATCCTCCGCATTCGCTGGATTGGTTGCGCCGATCAATTTACGGAAATCTTCAACAGCATGATCTTTTTCTAAAATGGCAGCAACAATGGGACCGCTGCTCATGAAAGAAACCAATTCGCCGTAAAAAGGACGCTCTTGGTGAACTTCGTAAAACTTTCCAGCTTGTTCAGCAGAAAGTTTGGTGTATTTCATGGCTACAATGCGAAAACCTGCAGCGTTGATATCGTTTAAAATTGCTCCAATGTGGCCATCTTCCACCGCATCGGGCTTAATCATGGTAAACGTACGATTTGTCATAAGATATTTTGTTTGTGGGCGCAAAGATAAAAAAACAAAAGCAAGCCTCCGAATGCGTCCTTTTTATTTATCATTTTTAACGCATCCAAGCCAACCTGTTAGAAAAAAGACAGATAAATAGCTGAATATAGCATTTATCTTTGCTTAACATTAAAATAACAAAACATGAAAAAAACTTTACTTTTTTTCTTATTCTCTTTTCAATTGCTAACTGTTTCTGCTTTAACATCCGGCCAAGTGAGCATTCAAAATGCCAATGCACCCTTTTTCATATTGGATTCCAATAATCCCTGCGTTCAGGGCCCAAGTTGTGGTTACATTGGAATAACCGTTACAAACACTTCTGGAAGTACTTTAACCGATGTGCGTGTAAATTTCAGCAGTTCTTCCAACGCCAATTTTTTCTTAACGGGGAATCAGCCCACTCAGGTTCGGTTGTTTACCCTTACTGCCGGACAAAGTGCTACGGCCTATTTTTACATGAAGTATTCCTGCACTGTCGATGACACTTCTACCCTGACCTACACCATTTCAGATGCCAATTCGGGAACGGTTTCTCATAACAGTTCTATTTATACCCGATCATCTATTTCGGCCAGTGCCGGTGGTCAGGTTATTTCCAATACCACTACCATTGCTCGAAACAATGGTGTTCTTCTGGTAGATACGGTTTTGTATCACTTTGGAAACATTAAGAATGGGGATGAAGTTTCTTTTGGTCCTTGTGGAAATCCAAATTTTAACGCCCGTGATTTGCAATTGATCAATTGCCAAATCATCAGTTCTTCCATTACGGGAATTGTTGCAGGAGATAAAGACAAACTTTATTACGTTGCCACCGGAAACGTAACTGGTTCTTCCATTCCAGTTCGAATTGTTTATTACTTTTCAAACCGCTTGGGAAGTGATACCACCACCATTATTCCGTATGCAGGGACTACCTCTGGGAATACCAACTACAAGTACACCGGGAATTACAACGCTGCTGGCACTTCCATTTTCTTTCAATCCAATCCAGTTTCAGGTTTGAACCTCTCCAAAACAGCGGATAAAACTAAAGTGCGTCCTGGCGATACCGTTACCTATACCGTTAGAATGATCAACACGAACGGGTTTCGAACAACTTTCGATTACTTTGAAGATGCTTTGCCAAGTGGTTCAAGTTACATTGGATTGGACAATACAAGTCAAGTTACCTCTTCCAATTCGGGTTCTTTGCCAAGTAGTGGAGCAACCGGAACCCTGCAATTCATTGGCGGAGTGGAGTCAGCAACTTTTCCCTATGTTACGTACGATATCGAAGGTGGCGATTCGTTGAAACTGATTTATCGGGTAAGAATCGGAACAGCAAATCAATCCCGTTTGGATGTAAATTCCGCACGATTTTTCATTGGAACTACCGGAAGTACAGCCTCAACCACAACTACAACCGTTTGTCCGATTCTCAATCAAGCCAATTCGAGCAGCGGCAGCATTTGTTCGGGAAATACGTTAAATCTAACGTCTACAACCCCTTCGAACGGAACGAGTCCATACACCTATGCTTGGAGTGGCCCAGGGGGTTATACCGCATCTACTCAAAATGCTACGAGGGCCAATATTCAAACCAATCAATCGGGTGTCTACACCGTAACTGCTACCGATGCGTTAACGTGTTCCACAGCCGTTGAAAAAACGGTTACAGTAACCCAAACGCTAACTCCAACGGCAGATATCAGCGCCACAGATTTAACGATTTGCTCTGGAGACACCATTTCTTTTTCCAGCTCGAATACGAATACAGGCGCTGCACCCACCTATCAATGGTACAAAAACGGTGCGCCTCTATCTGGCAAAACCAGCTCTACGTTGCAAGGGACAGGGATTTCGAACGGAGATTACTTCTATTTACAACTAAGTTCCGATTACGCTTGCCCAAGTTCTGCCAATGTAAATTCCGATACCCTTACGGCAACGGTAACAACCAGAACAGATCCTTCCGTAACGATTTCAACCAATTCTCCTAAATTGTGCAACGGTTATCCTGTTTTGTTTACTTCTTCTTTAAACAATGCAGGGACCACCACAACCTACCAATGGAATAAAAACGGAAATAACATTTCAGGGGCAACTGCCGATACGCTTAGCACCACCACCCTACAATCGGGCGATACCATTTCTCTACAAATTGTTACCAATGCAGAATGCATCGTTTCTTCCAATTCCGATGAATCTAATGATATTCAAGCCGTTTGCGCGCTACCGATTAAACTGATTTCGTTTAAAGGAGAAAAGAAATCTGAATTGAATTGTTTTAATTGGGAATCTACTGGAGAAGAAATCGGAAGTTATTACGAAATTCAAGGTTCTTCCACCGGTAAAAATTGGGAAACCCTAAACACAATTCCTTCTCGATTTATTGGAAAAGCCAAAGCAACCTATCAATTGTGCATCAACCAAAACTCCCACGAGTTTTTCCGTCTAAGTTGGGTAGATGCCAACGGAAGCAGAAGTTACGGTCCGGTAGTATCTTTATCCAAAGGAGAGAAAACCTGGAGCATCGCTCCAAATCCCGCAAAACAAACCATTCAAATTTTAGGATTGAACGGATTCGCCTCTGTCTCTTTAACGAATTTGGAGGGGAAAACCGTTTGGAAAGGAAATACCCAAAATCAACAATTATTTTGGGGAAGTCTTTCTCCAGGAATGTATTTTCTTCAAATCAATCAAGGGAATCATTCCGAAACCCACAAAGTCCTCATCACCGAGTAACTTCAATCTTCCCTCTTTGCTCGTAAATAATTTGGCTCTTCCTCCGTTGGATCAATCGGCCCGATGGAGGAAGAACAATTTTACAATTCCGAACGATCAAAACCGAACGACGACCTAAAATCAAATCGCCCCTCAAGAAACGATTTCCGGAAATGATCAACGTATCCCCAGGCGGCAGAAAAACATCCAAAGAATCCTCCAACACCCGATGATCAGGCACTAAAAAATCGCGAGGGATTCCAGGGTTGGATAGGGCAAGATGAACTTTGCCGATCTGGCAAGGAGTCCACGCATTTTCGTTGGCATTGTAATCCATCACATTATTGGAAGGATGTTTACAAGGGCCCTCCTCGGCAACATTCCAGCAATTATCATTCATAGGAGTATCATCGCAACCGTCGTTTTCATTCCACGTATGAAACAACCCCAAGGAATGCCCAATTTCATGATTGAACAGTCCGGCTCCGAACCACGCCCAACGTTGGTAGTTTTTGAAATGATAAAACAACCCTCCCACTTTGGCCCAATCTCCGGCTCCGATTCCCCCGGTTTTTCCACTTCCGTCGGTATTTTCGAAGAGGAAAACGTTCAACACTTTTCCTTTTTGTTTACCGTACTTTTCAAAAATCGAAGGATCGAAAATGGTAGAAACATCGGAGCGATTGAAGCGGTAATCGGAATCGGAACGAATGAAATAAATCCCATCGGGTTGAGCAGAATCGCCGGCAAGTTCGTACCTCATTTGAATGGGCAAAACCGGAGTTGCATTCCCTTTCGGCAAATTCATGGGTTGGTTGTTGGCCAATAATCCGTTGGCGGCAGCCACCAAATCTCGGGCAAATTTCCGACCCGATTCTTCATCAAAATTACCAGAACCATCGCTTCTGCTCACAAAATGAATGTTGATGCGTACCGTTTTAATCGGCATCCATTCCAACGAAGTGGGAGACGGAACATAGTCCCTCCAATTTTGTTGGTACAACTGCCCAAATCCCAGGAAAGGGAAAAGAAATAAGGCAATCAAAACAGCCCAGCATTTCGTCATTTGATCCACATTTTCAACACGGTAGCGTGAGGGTTGGTTTGAAAATTTCGGGCGTGACCCACCGTTATTTGGGTGGTTCCCAAATCTTCGATGCTCAACCCGCACGGGGTTTTACTCCCCAAAATTTGCGCTTTGGTTACATGGAACGGCACTTCGAGGGTTTGGGACTTGGGGTTGTTCAGAATGATGGCATAAATCACATTCCCTTTTTGAGTGAACACCATTCCTTCCTTTTCGTAAGGTGCTATCGGTTGAGTTCCGTAAATGGCTTCACCGTGCACCTTCATCCAATCTCCAATTTCTTTCAATCGGGCCAATGCCGTATCGGGCAATTTCCCATTC
>CANHCV010000085.1 GCA_947459245.1 Bacteroidota bacterium | reverse complement strand
TCGGGAATGATTTGCAGTTTAGGAATGACCCTTAGTTTATTGAATCGATCGCGAAAGAGCATGTTGGAACGAACCGACTCCATGATTTTAAAGACTTGTTGAAGCAGAGGTTGCGGGATGGATTTGGATTGAATCTCTAACCAACAACTATCACAAACATCCGCCGTTCTCATTTTCAATCCAATTTCCTTTTTGTCTTTGCAAAAATCCATCATGCATCCGATGGACCTTTCGTGCGAGCTTTGGACGATGGCTTTGAAATTGGGAAACATCAGACTTTTTAAGGTATAGGTGGCCAATTGGTAGGCAACTGGAAAAGTCGGCTCACTCATGGTGAAATATTCCCAATGAAGTAAATGAATGAAAAAATTGTTGGGTTTTAAATAATTCCCCCCAACGAACCAATTCAAATGATTCCCCTTGTAGGTTAGCAGAAATACCAAATCGGTTGCTGGAATGGAGTTTTCCAATCGAAATTGGTCAATCAATTCAAAAAAGTGTTCCCAACCGTAGGTCCGAATTTTTACAGGTTCCAAAAATTCTTCCAAATGTTCAAACTTGATTTTTTTTGAATCGTTATTGAATTCACCAATGCTGAACGATACCTGAGGAGGTTTCTGGGTTTGGTAACTCGGATCTTTTAATTGAATGGTATCGTGTACGCTTCCTTCTTTTTCAAAAGCACTGGGAACATCCCAAAACTTCCATTGAATGGGACCGGGGAATTGTTCTAGGTACTCGAAGATCGATTCTGCTACGACATCGTGTACTTCTGCAGTGCGGAAAAGATGGACAATGGGCATGGATAAAATTGCGAATTAAAATTTGAATTTTGAAAAAAATGAAGCGGTATTTCTGGATTTTGACGAAGAATGATCTTTTAAAGAATTTTCAAGAAATGCCATGTATTGAGGTAAATCTTTTTTCGAAAAGTTTTGGATTTCATGTTGGTTTAACCCAATCTGCATTCCTTCATAAAGGGCATCGAAATCGGCCCCAATCATATTGAATTGCCATCCTTTTTCTTTTTTTGATTCAATGAGTACTTTCACTTTTTCGTAGGTAAATTCCCGAGAACTGTTTTCACCTCCATCGGTAAAAATGAGACAGATCACATCTTCATTTTCGCCAACCCTGGATTCAAGATTCGAAATGGATTTGCCAATGGCATCTAGGAGAGCAGTGTTTGAATTGGGAAAAATGATGTTCCAAGGGATATTATTTAATTCTATGGGTGGCGCCGCTATGCAATGCTGGTAATATTGATCGGAAAAGGTAACAAATGTAACCTCTAAAGGAACATCTGGAATTTCATTTTGAATGGATTGAATTCCTTTGAACTGGGTTTGAACTGCTTGAATGGTAGAATTCCAATCAGAGGCCATGCTTCCGCTCTGGTCGAGCACCAGCAAATAATGGGTTTTTGTTTTCATGTTGTTTTTAATTGAACACTGCAATGTTCAACAACAAATCATGTTCACAAAACAATTACAAGCTTGCAAGGGTTCGATGCCATTTAGATGAAAATGTAAAAATGGAAAAGGGCTAACTGATTTCAATGGCCACTTCGAAGGGAAAAGATTAGTTGGGTAACGTAGATTTTATGGATTCCCAAACCGCCTTCAAATCGCCGTTAACATCCATTTTTACGCCTCTTACTCCAGCACCTTCCGCACACTGAACATCTCGCTCCTTATCCCCAATCATCACGCACTTTTCGGGATCTAAATTAAATCTGCCCAAAGCCTTTTCTACCAAAAGCGATCCAGGTTTTCTGCACAAGCAGTTTGAAAAATCGGGATGGTGCGGACAGTAATAGCATTCTGCGATTTCAAAACCCATGGAATGGCCTTGCTGCGCTAGAAAAGCATGAATTTCCTCCACGGCTTCAACCGTGGTTTTCCCTTTGGCAATGCACGCTTGGTTGGTAATAATCACCAATAAATAACCGGCATCCCACATTTGTTTCATGGCTTCTAAAGCCGTAGGCAACAAATGAAATTCAGACAAATTCAGGGTGTAATCTCCAGGATCATGATTGATAACCCCATCTCGATCTAAAAAAACGGCTTTTTTGCGCTCCATGTTGCAAAGGTAAGACTTTCAAACTCCCGAAAAATTCCCTATTTTTAAACTCTTTTCAACATTCATTTTTTATTGAGGCGATGATACTTAAAAGTTTGGAAATCAAAGGTTTTAAAAGCTTTGGCGATAAGGTTCAAATCCATTTCGATCAAGGTGTTACCGGAATTGTTGGACCTAACGGTTGCGGTAAATCCAATGTTGTCGATTCCATTCGTTGGGTTTTGGGAGAACAGAAAACCCGTGCCTTGCGATCCGATAAAATGGAAAATGTTATTTTCAACGGAACGAAAAATCGCAAGGCTGCGCATTTATCCGAAGTTTCGCTTCAATTTGAAAACAACAAAGGCATTCTGCCAACCGAGTACAACGAAGTAAAAATTACCCGAAAACTTTACCGAACCGGCGAAAGTGAATACCAAATCAACGGTGTCAATTGCCGGTTAAAAGATATTCATTCCCTTTTCCTCGATACAGGAATCGGCTCAGATTCCTATGCCATCATGGAGTTGGGAATGATAGATGATATCCTCAACGATAAAGAAAATTCACGTCGCCAGCTTTTTGAAGAAGCTTCCGGTGTTTCAAAATACAAAATCAGAAAAAAAGAAACCCTTCAAAAACTCAAAGGAACCGATGAAGATTTGAGTCGGGTAGATGATTTGCTTTTCGAGATTGAGAAAAACATGAAGCAGCTTCAATCTCAAGCCAAGAAAACCGAACGGTATTATGCGTTAAGAGACGATTATAAAAAGTTGGCCTTGGAATTTGCCGCCCATCAGTTGAAACAATTTTCACAGGAACTATCGGAAATTCATCTTCTGATGCAGAAAAATACCGATGAAATTAGCGAGAAAGAAGCCAAAATTTCATTGGAGGAAGCCAATCTTGAAAAATGGAAATTAGAAATCGTTCATCGAGAGAAATTGCTTCAAACGCGACAAAAAGCAACCCATGAAAAATTGGACCTCATTCGTCAATACGAAAATGAGAAAAACCTTCAGAATCAGAAGCTTTCCATGTTGAGTGAGCAAGAGAAAAACCTCCAAAACCGATTGGAAGAAGATAAAGGTTTTCTCGAAAAAGTTCAGCAGGATCTTCAGCTATTGGAAGTTGAACGCCAATCGGCGAAAGGGAAGGTTGATGAGTTGCAGGAATTGGTGAAGGAGTCTCGAGAAAAATGGAAAAATTCCGAGTCGCATTTGCAGGAATCACGACAAAAGGGAAATCAACTTCAATCTCAAATTCAAACGGTTACCCAACAAAAACACCAGTTGGAAAAAAGCATGGCCGTGAATAAGATTCAAATGGACTCCTTGCTTCAGGAAATTGAAAGGAATTCAAAAGAGAAGGAAGAAAAAGAAAACGAGTTTTCGGGGTTTGAAGAAGAATTACATCGTTTAACTCAGGAAACTGAAGGGCTCGAAAACGACCTTCAATCCCTCAAAAAAGAGGAAGAAGGCCTGATGCAAAATTTGGAATTCTTGAACAAGCAATTAACGGCAACTCAGCATGAAAAACAGCTCGCTGAACGCTCGCTCGACGCTAAAAGGAATGAATTCCAATTGACGAAAAGCTTGGTGGATAATTTAGAAGGATACCCGGAGTCGCTTAAGTTTTTGAAGAAAAATGCAGATTGGGCTACCCAAGCGCAACTGTTGTCGGATCTCATTACCTGCGATCCTGAGCTTAAAACCAGCATTGAGAATTACCTAGAACCTTACCTCAATTATTACGTGGTTGATTCCATGGAAGAGGCGTTTCAAGGAGTTTCTCTTCTCAGCGATTCCGCCAAAGGACGTGCGAACTTTTTTGTAATCGAGTATTTCCACTCCCACGCCCAACACAAGCCCATTTTGGCACCGCAAACTGTAAGTGCCCTCACCAAAGTTAACGTCGACGCCAAATACAATCACCTCATCAATTATTTGTTGGGAAATGTGTACGTACTCCAAGCCGCCGACGCTCAGCAAGAGGCACAATTGGCTTCCGAATACCGAAAAAAATATCCATCTGCCGTGTTTTTGAGCTCCTCCGGGAAGTACATCATTACGGGACAATCGGTTGGAGGAGGTTCCATTGGGTTGTTCGAAGGGAAACGGCTCGGACGGAAAAGAAATCTTGAGATTTTAACCAAAGAAATGTCCGAGCTGGAAGAAAAAATTCAAGAATTTGAAACAACGCTTCAAAGGAACCAACAAGAAATTAATTCCATTAAAGCATTAACCAAGCAACCTCAAATTCAAGAAAAACAGCAAGTTCTGCAAACCATTTCCGCGCAGTTGCAAGTTATTCAAAGTCGACAAAATCAACACATTCAATTCATCGAGAAACACCAAAATCGAAACGAAGCCATTCAATTGAAAATGGAGGAATGCGAGCGATTGATGATTCAGGATGCTCCTCTTTTTGAGCAATTGGAAAAGAGTTTAGCTGAACTTCAAACCGAATCCCAATCCATTCAAGATCATGTAACGGTTGCCATCGAAACCAATCAGACCTTATCTCAAGAATTTAACCAATGGAATACCGAGTTTTTGCAATGGCAAAGCAAATTTTCGGTCTTGGAACGCGACCACAATTTTAACCAAAATCAGCAGACCGTTTTGGAGAATCGAATGGGGAAAAATGCCCTTCAACTCGAAGAAACCAAAAAACAGTTGTCGGAAATTTTGCAAACCCCAGAATTGAATGATGTGGTTTTGGTTGACATGTACAAGGAAAAAGAAAACATGGATGCTGGGGTTTCTGAAGCAGATTTAGCCGTAGCTGAAGCAAAAAATAAAGGATTGGAAATGGATCAAAACATCCGCCAATTCCGAAAAGAAAAAGAGGAAATTCAATCCGTTTTGTCTGATTTAAAGAATTCCGAGAACGAAATTCTTCTGAAAAAGTCGGCTGTTTCTGAACGTCTTTCGGTAGAATTTAAAATCCCGTCGGAAGAATTGGAAGAGTTAAAACCTACCGTTTCCATCGATTTAAGCGATTTGAGAATCAAAGTGGAAACGCATAAACAACGCTTGGATCAATTTGGTGAAATCAATCCTTTGGCGTTGGAGGCCTACGAAGAAATTTCGCAACGTTTTCAGTTCATTTCAAGCCAGAAGAACGACTTGCTCGATTCGAAAAAAATCCTCACCGATACTCTCAAAGAAATCGATAAAACTGCGAAAGAGAAATTTCAACATGCTTTTGATTTAATTCGGAGCAATTTTCAAAAAGTATTCCGAACCCTCTTCACCGAAGAAGATACCTGCGATTTGATGTTGCTCCATCCCGATGATCCTTTGGATTCGCCCATCAATATTTTAGCTAGGCCCAAAGGAAAAAAGCCGCTAACCATCAATCAGCTTTCAGGTGGAGAAAAAACACTCACCGCTATTGCGTTGCTTTTTGCCATTTACCTGTATAAACCGGCTCCTTTCTGTATTTTTGATGAAGTAGATGCCCCGTTGGACGACGTGAACATTGATAAATTCAATCGAATCATTCGGGAGTTTTCAGCCCAAAGTCAGTTCATCATTGTTACCCATAACAAACGCACCATGGAAACTACGGACGTGATGTACGGCATTACCATGGTTGAACAAGGGGTGAGTAGGGTAGTGCCCGTTGACCTAAAAGCCGTTGCCAACTGATGCCCTTTTCTGAAGCATTTTACGATTACGAATTGTTGTACCGGCTAACGGAATTATCTCCTGGAGCCATTTTTCATTTGGAAACCTTTCCCGATGGGGCGATGAAATTCCATTTCATGAGTGAGGGGTTCAAAGAAATTCATCCCGAATTGGATTTGAATGAATTGAAAGAAAATCCCCGTTTAGGGTTTTCAAACATTTTAGAGGATGATTTGGAAAATACCCGAATGGCGATGCGATCGGCATTGGAGAATAACGGACTATGGGAATCGGATTTTCGGGTTTTGCATCAAGATGGAAAAATGGCTTGGCACCGAGTTCGAGCGCGATTTAATAAGAAAAGCGATGGCTCGGTGCATTGGTTTGGTACGTTTCACGACATTTCCGATAGCAAGAATTACATTGAGGTTTTAGAAACCATCCTTCACGATCTTTCCCATGAAATCCGACAACCGGCAGCTTCCATTCAGGGATTATTTGAACTGTTGGAACAAGAAAATGGTTGGTTGGGAGTTTCTTCCGATTTACGAAATTCGTTGAAATCGTCCATTCAAAAGTTGGATGAAAAAATTCAAGAATCCAATGCCCGAATTGTTACGGCACAAAAAGAAAAAGGCCGCTGATGGGCGGCCTTTCTAAAAGTTGTTGTTTTGATTATTGTGCAGAAGCAGTGAAATCAAATTGAATTTCGAAGTTGTCTTTGATCAAGTTATCGGCCATTCCTTTGTAAGTAATGCCATACAACGTGCGATCAACCACCATGGTGCCTTTTACTTTTACATCTTTTTTGCCAGATGGTTCTACCGTGGCATCGAAAGTAACCGTTTTGCTCACTCCTTTGATGGTTAGGTTTCCAGTTAAAGTAACGGTGTTAGCATTTACTTTTTTGTATTTGGTAATCACCAATTTAGATTCTTTGTACTTTTCTACAGAGAAGAAATCGTCGCTGTTCAAGTGACCTTCAAATTTCTTTCCGTACTCTCCACCCATATCGGTGCAATTGATGGTTTCCATGTTCATCACAATGGTTCCAGCAGTTACAATTCCGCCTTTAAGAGAAACGTTTCCAGATTTTACTTGAACTGTTCCAGTGTGGGTAGCTGTAACTTTTGCTGCCGACCAAGTTAATTTTGTTCCAGAAGCAATGGAATATTTTCCGTCTTTGGATGGAGCTAAAAAGCTCATTG
>CANHCV010000084.1 GCA_947459245.1 Bacteroidota bacterium | reverse complement strand
GCAAAATCGATGGGGTTTCCATTGGCATCCTCGGTGGAGAAAAGCAGGTCTTTCAAATCCAACATTTTCTTTCCGTTGTGGAAGATTTCCACGTAATCTACTCCTCCGGTTTTGGGATCGAAAAGGATTTCAGAAATGATCCAATCTCCAGGTTGGGGGCTTACCGGTAAGCCGATCAATGCTGAATCTTTTCCACTCAAGGAACCGAAGCATGTTGCAACGTTTTTCCAAAACAACCAAAAGGAAGAGCCGGCCACCAAGCTGGAATTCAACTTCAATAGAACCGATTGGCTGCCATTGGAAATCAAGGTGTCGATAACCAACAAAGGAGAGGTGAACCAAGATTTTTGAGGAGGCGCCAACGGGAGGTTAAACCGCATTTCCAAGGTATCGGGATGCAAAACCCGAATTCCCGAAACCTGAAGGGGGAGGGTATCTTGAAAGGTTCCGCGCACCGAGTTCGGTTCTCCGGGAGTTCCACCGCGCGGGTCGTTGCTGCTGCTCCAATTCCCTTGTCCTAGGCAGGCCACCGAAAGATCCACCATTTCCAAGGACCAACCACCACCTTTTTTTACCGTATTCTGATGCCATGCATCGGAATAGGCAACTTGGTGAATGATTTTCCCTTGGGCATTTTTTAGGGTGATAACATCTCCCGAATTGTTCAAGGAAGGAAGAGATGGCACGCCAACAACATTCCGAAAACCAACAAAATTACCCGCTTGGGAACTGGGTGCTAACGCCAACGACGATCCTGCGGGTAGGGATAAATTTGGGAGAACCACGGGGGTGCCACCATCGTCCAAGGTCCAGCCAATCAAATCAATGGAAGCGCCTAGGCGATTGGTGAGTTCAACGTATTCGGTATTCGGAAGGCCCAAGGTAGGTTCGGGGTCGGGCATCAGTTCAGAAATAACGATGTCTCCGGGTTGTGGAATAACAAGGGAAAAGGGATGGTAGGTGATGGGTTTAAGGTTGCCTTTTAAGTCAGATAATCGGCCCACCGTGAGCGAGCAAAGGGTGGCATTCGGAAGGGCCGACGGAAGGGTTAGGGTAACCTCGGTGGCCGAGGCGGAAAGTACCGCTGAAAGCGGAAAACCAATGCCTTGGTCCACGAAATAGTTGGTGGTGGATGTTCCAGAAGCGGGAGTTACGCTTTCATCCAACAAAACGGTGATGCTGGTTGGAGATCCGATGCTGAGGCCAACCACTCGCGGTGGAACCGTGTCCCTCTGTTCCGGACCAACGTACACCGCATCGAACCAAAAATTGGTTTTGTTGGATGTGGTGTATTTGCACCAAAAACCGATGGATTGGGTGAATTGGTAGGTGGAATCGAATCCGGTGATTTCCAAGTTGTACCCCGAGGTAAGGGTAGAATCGGTGTAGAGTTCCCAATTGCCAATGGAGTCGCGAAGGACTTTGATGCGCATGGTTTTTGCTGTAGCGAAACGGCCGTTCGTTCCTCGGGTAACCAAGGTGTGAGTTGAGCCGTTTTGGCGGAACAATTCCAGGGCATCAGCGTTTCCATTTTCCCCAATTTTGAGGTAGTAGCCCTGCAAAGTGGAACTCTTTAAGTCAGCCGTGTTGGACATGAGGTAAACGCGCAACTGGTTGTTGTCGGATGGTGCGAAATTCAGTTGGGCAATAAAGCTCCACTCGGTATTTCGGAACAACGCATTGGGCGTAGATAAATAGGCCGTATCGTTGGCCGGTAGGCCGTTGAGTTGCAACCGTTGATTGATCACTTGAAATTTGGATGATTCTCCGCTCCAAGTGGGGTTTGCGGTGAAATCATTGTCGGTAAACGCGTCGGAAACTTGGGCGAAGCCAACGGTTTGAAAGAGGATGATTGAGCAGAAAACAAAAAACCATTTCATGCCCTCAAGATAGCAATAATTGATCAATCGGTGGCATCGGTGTAGGGGAAACCAACTCGTTTTGAGGTGGCAATGAGAATATTTCCATCTTGGGAGATTTTAGCACCAATGGAAATGTACTGTTCTTGTTCAAATGGAGATACGGTTAATTCATCGTAAATGGCGCCTTTCATGGCCATTTCCAAAATCTCTTTCATCACATCATCCGTCAGTTCCTTTTTGCCGTATTCTTCATAAAGAAAGGAAAACGGACGCATTCCGTCCATGAAAAACTGATTTTCAGCATTTACAAAAATGCGTCCGATGCAATACCCCATATCATTCATTCTGGCGAATTTGAATGAATCTGCCAAAAAATTGTAGATGCGAATCACTCCAACGTAAGCATGATCGGGATTCGTTTTAACATACGAATTGTTGTGGATGGGATGATCGGCCGGAAACGTGAACGTATTGGTGTGTTGTTGCAGCAAAAGTACATCTCCCGAAAACTGAATTTGGGCTTCGAACTGACTCCTTGATTGATAGCTTACGGGAACGTAGGCATCCACCCCTTTGATTTTGTCGTGTTGTTCTTTGGCGATGGACTCCAGAACTTTTTTCATCCGTTGAAAAACCTCGATGGTATTTCGATGGGTGCGTTGTTTTAAGGAGCTTTTGGTTGCCAACAATTGGTGAATGTCTTCAGAATGGTTCATGCTTTTATTTTTTGAAATTCCTGTGAAACGAAGCTAGCCAATTCTTTCAGGTATTCGGGTGAAAAATTGAAAGAAATGCCTGCTGTTTCGTAAACGTTCGGAATGCTTTCGGTGTTTCCTAATGCTAGTGCTTTTTTATAATTTTCTAAACATTGGGTTGGGTTGCCAAGAAAATTTCTCCAAAGAGCTATGGCTCCCAATTGCGCAAAACCGTATTCGATGTAGTAAAAAGGAACCTCATAAATGTGCAATTGACCTTGCCAAGCGATTTTTTGGAGGATTTCAAAGCCGGTGAAATCAACCATTCCGGTTCCGAATCGTTCGTTGAGCGATTGCCAGTGGTTTTCTCTTTCTTCAGAGGTGTGGTTGGGGTTTATGTAAAGCCAATGTTGGAAGGCATCCACTTGGGCAATCCAGGGCAACATACCGATGGCATCTTGCAATTGATCTTCCTTTGCTCGGAGCAATTCTTCAGCCCCAAAAAACTCATCCCACAAATCCATGGTTACCAATTCCATGCTCATGGAGGCCAGTTCGGCCACTTCCATGGGAGGGTTTTGGTACAGGGTTGATAGCGAATTGGCCAATTGGGTATGAACGGCATGGCCCATTTCGTGCACCATGGTAGAGAGGTCGGCCATGGTACCGGTGGCGTTCATGAAAATAAAGGGGATTCCAGAGTGGGGGAGTGGATATTGGTAGCCTCCCGGTGCTTTGTGCGCACGACTTTCGAGGTCAAGTCGTTGATGTTCCTCCATGGTTTTCAGCCATTCGGCCATGCTTGGATCGAGTCGTTGAAACAAGTTTTTCGATTTCTCGATGAGTTCTGCTGCGGTTTGGAAAGGCGAAAGAGGAGCTCTTCCGAGGGGATCAACCTTGAGGTCCCATGGGCGGAGGTTTTCCACTTGCAGTTGTTCTTTTCTGAGTTGGGCAAAAGTACGATTGATGGGAACAATGGCTTGTTCTACGGCTTGGTGGAACTGAAGGCAATCGGCTGGGGTATAATCGGTTCGGCCGAGTTCCACGAATTTGTATTCGAGGTAGTTGGGGAAACCGGCATTGAGGGCCATTTGATGCCTGAGTTGGATCATTTTACTGAGCAAATGATTCAATTGATCGCGTTTTTCTAAGCGCGCGGCCCCAATTTTTCGGTAAATGGATTCACGCAGCGCGCGATCGTTTTCCTTCAACAATTTGGCGGCTTGTTGCAAGGTGAGGGATTTTCCTTGGTGTTCAATTTCCAAGGTTCCCATGATGTTTCCGTATTCGTTACCCAGCAGGCGGAGTTCTGTTTCCAGGGGAATGTTTTCTTCCCGGAAAAGTTGAACTTGTTTCTTTACATCGTGGAGGTAGCGATGGAACCCGGGCTCGGATAGTTGTTCGATGAACGGGCACTGAAGCATTTTTTGATTGAGTTCGTGGGCTTTTTCAGCGATGATGGGGTACCATTCGGTGGAGAATTCTTCGAATGCCTGTTGGGCTTGTTCGTCGTTGGTATGGGTGGTGGTTTTGATGTAGCGCCACCCCGATTCTTCTTCTACTTGGGCTTCGAACGTGGCGCGATTTTGCAACCAGGTTTGAAAATCATTCAATGAAGAAATGGGGAATTGAAGTAAGTGATCATATCCTGAAACAAGGATTTCTTTGGTCATGGAATTCATGCTGCAAAGGTAAGGAGGGAAGCAGAATTTATCCGTTTTGAAACGTTTATAAACGTTTATTTACGGCTATGGCGTAGAGGTGTTTTTAGGTTTGCTTCCAAAAGAAAAAGGGATGCATGATTTAGCATTGGAGGAATTTAGGAAGAAACGGCTGGATCAAAAAAGTCAAATATTTTTTTTGAAGTCCATCATAAAAGTAAATTTTAATTTACCTTTATCGTGAAATGTTCTCAGGCATTTCAATGGCTATTGAGGGATGGCTGGCAGGTTGTTTCACAAAAAGGATCGCATGTCAAGTTGAGGCATCCTTTGAAACCGGGCATCCTTATCTTTCCAAATCATGGGAGTCAGGAATTGGGAAAGGGGTTAGCCAAAAAACTATTCAAACAGGCAGGAATAAAATTCGATGGAAATGAAAATGGGTAGGAAGAAAATTGAAATTACGGTTGAGAAAACGGATACGGGATTTTCGGCCTACGCGAATGATTTAAGTGTTTTTTCAACGGGAAAGGATATTTCTGAGTTGTATGTTCATTTGGTGGAAGCGATCAATTTGTTGTTGGAAGAGGATGGGGAAGGGGTGATTTCGCTTTCTGATTTAAAGTTGAATTTGGATTTGAAGCAATTTTTTCAATATTACAAGGTGCTCAATGCTCGTTTTTTAGCTCGAAGAATTGGAATGAATCCAACGTTATTGTCGCAATACGTGAGGGGTGTGAAGCGTCCATCTCCCAAGCAAACTGAGAAAATTATTCAGGGGATACAGGGCATTGGGAGGGAGCTGTCTGATTTGCGATTTATTTAAGGGTAGAAGCAGGAATTTATCCGTTTTGAAACGTTTATAAACGTTTAAGATACGGCTATGGCGTAGAGGTGCTTTTAGGTTTGCGTTCAAAAGAAAAAGGGATGCATGATTTAGCATTGGAGGAATTCAGGAAGAAACTGGTGTTTAAGCGTTACAGTGAGAATACGGTGAAAACGTATGTGGATGCGTTGCGGGTTTTTTTTCATTTTTATGAGGGCATGTTGTTGGAAGAATTAACCCATCGGCATGTGGAGCAATTTTGCACCGATTACATTTTGCGGCGGGGTCTTTCGTTGAGTTATCAGAACCAGGTGATTAATGCGGTGAAGTTGTTTTACAAGCATCGGTTTCAGAAGGTGATGGAGGTGGATGTTATTCAACGGCCGAGGCGGGAGAAGCGACTGCCGAATGTGTTGAGCAAGCAGGAGGTGAAGCTGATTTTGGAGAAACCAACCAATTTAAAGCATCGGGCGATGTTGAGTTTAATTTACGCTTGCGGATTGAGAAGGGGGGAGTTGTTGCAACTTCGGTTGAAGGATGTATTATCGGACCGGCAATTGTTGTTTATTCGGCAATCGAAGGGGAAGAAGGACCGGGTGGTACCGATTGGGGAGAAGATCATTGAGATGTTGAGGGATTACTACAAGGCTTATCGTCCGAAGGTTTGGTTATTTGAGGGTCAGGTGGTGGGTGAGAAATACAGTGAAAGGAGTTTACAATTGGTATTAACGAGAGCGGTGGAGAAGGCGAAAATAGCCAAGCCGGTGAGTTTGCATTGGTTGAGGCACAGTTATGCGACGCATTTATTGGAGAATGGCACGGATTTGCGGTACATTCAGGAGTTATTGGGGCACAGCAGTTCCCGCACCACGGAGATTTACACCCACGTTAGCACCAAAAATTTACAAAAAATTCGTTCTCCATTTGATGATTTATAGAAATTTTCGACTACTTTGCATAAGCGAAACTTATCCACTTCCTTTCGGCCCTTTCAAGCATTTTGAAGATATGAATTGGCGGGTATAAGGTAGTTATAGGCTATTTTAACGACATACAACAATGAACAAACATCTGACGACAATACTCTTCATTTTATTAGGATTGACTGTTTACGGTCAGAATGCAGACGAGTTAAACAAACAAGCTAAAAAATTTATAGAAACTCAACAGTTTGACAAAGCTGTTCCACTACTCAAACAGTCGGCAGAATTAGGAAATGCCGAAGCTCAATACAATTTAGGTTACTGTTATCAAGCAGGTGTTGTAGTTGAAAAAAATCAGAAAAAAGCAATTGAATGGTATTTGAAATCCGCTGAACAAGGATTTAATGATGCATTATATCAAATGATGATGGCTTATGGAAATGGAAGCGGTGTCGAACAAGACCCTAAAAAAGCGTTTTCTTACGCTCTAAAATGTGCTGAAAACAACGATGGTACTTGTATGTGGAACGTTGTCAACTGTTACTACACTGGAATGGGTGTTGAAAAAAACATTGATAAAATGCTTGAGTGGGCTACACGACTTAGCAAATTAGACAATCCTGAAAACTTATCTAAAAGCGGGTATATTACTTCGACACGATTACAACTTGCTAATATGTATCGTGACGGAAAGGATATTAAACAAGATTATTTTAAAAGCTATTTGTGGTTTTTAATTTATAATGAATTTAAGGTTGACTTTTCCATTTTACAACAGCAGCAAGTTATAAAGGACATTCAAGATTTAGAAACCAAATTGACAAATGAACAAAAAGCAAACGGACAAAAGGAAGCGGAAAAATTATTAGGACGACCATTAAAGAATATAGGAAACCTATACAAGACAGACATATAAAACAGCCTATAACACGGGCTATGCGTCAGGCTTCGCCCGAACGCAAAGCCCGAAAACGTTATAGGTAATGCTCAATAAAAACAGGAAATAGAAATGAATGAAAAAGCAAATTGAAGTAGCAAAACAGAATAATTTGCTTAAAAAAGATTCGCTTAGAAGAGTAATTTCTGTTGCCAACCTGTATGAGATCAAATTTTTTCT
>CANHCV010000083.1 GCA_947459245.1 Bacteroidota bacterium | reverse complement strand
TTTGGGCGCTTGCGCATAAGCCTACCAACGCAAGCAGCACAGGAAGTATAAGCTTAATCAATTTCATCTTTCAAAATTTTGCTCATGAGAGCGGGTAAAACCAAAAGGGTGAGCAAGGTAGCCGATACCAATCCCCCAATGACCACGGTTGCCAATGGTTTTTGCACCTCAGCCCCGGCAGAAGTTGATAGTGCCATGGGTAGAAAACCCAGAGAGGCTACCATGGCAGTCATTAAAACAGGACGCAAACGGCTTTTTGCAGCTTCTTGAATGGCCACCGAAAGTGGTTTTTTTTCATGGATCAACTCGATGGCGCGGGTAACCAAAACGATTCCATTCAAAACAGCAACGCCAAATAGAGCAATGAATCCTATTCCTGCAGAGATGGAAAACGGCATCCCCCTTAAATAAAGTGCAGCAACTCCTCCAATGGCAGAAAGGGGTACGGCTGTAAAAACCAAAATGGCCGGTCGAAATTGATGAAAAGCGAAATACAAAAAGATGATGATAAGGCCCAAGGCAATAGGAACCACAATTTGCAATCGTTTGCTGGCTGCTTTTAAATTTTCAAATTGACCTCCGTATTCGATGTGGTAACCGCTGGGAAGTTGAAGGTTGGAAGCGACCTTTTTTTGGATGGATTCAACCAATTTTTCAACATCGGTTCCGCGAACGTTAACCCCAATAGCGATTCTTTTTTTGGTATTTTCGCGGGTAATGAGCATGGGGCCAACGGTTTCTTTCTCCCGGGCGACAGCACTTAGCGGGACCAAAATTCCGCTTTCGTTGCGAAGTGGGATGTTCTGCCATTGAAAGTTCTGCTTGAGGTTGGGATCCAATCGAACCACCCATTCAAATCGTTTCTCACCTTCGTAAACGGGAGAGATCAATTGTCCCGCAAAGGCGGTTTTCACGGCTTCATTCACTTGTTGTTGTGAGATTCCCCAATACGATAAAAGTTCGGGGTTTGCTTCAATCCATTTTTGGGGTAGCCCATCGGTTCTTTCGGCTTTTACATCCCCAACACCGGGTAAGTTTTTGATAGATTTGACCAATTCATTGGCCATGAGTTTCAGTTTTTCGGGATCTTCACCAAAAATCTTGATGGCGATATCGGCTTTCGAACCGGTCATCAACTCGTTGAAACGAAGTTGAATGGGTTGGGTAAATTCGAAAGATACTCCGGGGAAAACCTCCAGTTCTTGTTCCATTTTTTCTACCAACTCTTCCCGCGTTTCGGCCGATGTCCAAGTAGATTTATCTTTCATGATAATCATAACATCGGCATCTTCCACGGCCATGGGATCGGTGGGAACTTCTGCTGTACCAATTTTAGAAACGATGTGTTCAATTTCAGGGAATTTTCGCATCAACGTTTGTTCTACTTTGGTGCTCATCTTCACAACTTGAGACAAGGAAGTACCCGGCGGCACCGACATCTGCATAGCTAAATCTCCTTCTTCCAAGGTTGGGATAAATTCTCCACCCATTTGCATAAATCCGAAAATGGATAATAGAAACAAAACGACGGCCCCAACAATCATTTTCGTTGAATGATTGAGAGTGCGTTGAAGTAGGGGCTGGTATCCGTTTTGAATTTTGTCCAGAATTCGTTCAGAGAATTTCCAGGTTGAAATTTTTCCAGATTTGAATAGGAGGGAAGATAGCGCGGGGAGGTACCAAATGGTTAAAATGAGGGAGCCCAGTAAAGCGAGCATCATGGTAATGGCCATGGGTTTAAACATTTTCCCCTCGATTCCTTCCAAAGAAAGGATGGGAAGGAAAACCACCCAAATGATGAGCACTCCGAATAAAACGGAAGTCAGAATTTTTATGGATGTTTCTTGAATGGTTTTTGGAATGGTATTGCCTTCCAATTCATCGCGAAGGTTGCGGAACAAAATCACGTGAACAATGGCCTCGATGAGCACGACGGCTCCGTCAACAACAATTCCGAAATCTATGGCTCCCAACGACATGAGGTTGGCGGAAACGTTCATCACCCGCATTCCGGCCAAGGCAAAAAGAAGGGATAAAGGAATGATGGATGCTACCGCAAGTCCGGCCCGTACATTTCCCAAGAAAAAAATCAAAACGAAAACCACAATTAATCCGCCTTCAATGAGGTTGTTTCTTACGGTTCCAATGTTTTTTTCTACGAGTTTCGCTCGATTCAGAAATGGTTTGATGCTGATTCCTTTGGGAAGCTCGGATTGAATTTGTTGAATTCTTGATTCAATTCTTTCGATGGTATTGGAGGCATTTGCCCCTTTGAGCATGAGAGTTATTCCTCCAACGGCTTCGCCTTTACCGTCTTGGGTCATGGCTCCAAATCGGGGAGCGTGGCCAAATCGTACGGTAGCGATATCTTTAACTTGAACGGGGATTTGGCCACGGGTTGCGATGGGGATTTGTTCAATTTCTTCCAAACTTTTTACGAGGCCGGGACTTCTTAAGTACCACGCCCGATCGCCTTGTTCAAGGTAGCTGCCTCCCTGACTTTGATTCGCTTGATCCAAGGCGTGATGAAGATCTTCCATGGAAACGTCGAGGGCTTGCATCTTGGAGGGATCAAAAGCTACTTCGTATTCCTTTAAAAATCCTCCAAAACTAGAAACTTCCACCAATCCCTCAATTCCTGTCATTCTTCGTTTAATAATCCAGTCTTGAACGGTTCTCAAGTCTTCTGCGTCGTACCGATTTTCAAAACCGGGAGCTATTTGAAGCGTGTATTGGTAAATTTCACCCAAGCCTGTGGTTACGGGCATAAGTCCTGGTTTGCCGTATCCGTTTGGGATATTTTCCGCGGCTTCGTTAATTCTTTCCTGCACCCAAAATCGGGCTTTCTCTTGAGGAATATCTTCTTCAAAAACGATGGTGATTACCGATAGACCAAATCGGGAAATGGAGCGAACATCCAATACGTTTGGAACATGCCCCAAAGTGAGTTCAAGAGGATAGGTAATGAATCGTTCTACCTCTTCCGCGGAAGCTGATGGAGCAACGGTAACCACTTGAACTTGATTGTTGGTAATGTCGGGGACCGCGTCAACATTGATGCCTGCAATTCCCCAGGCACCGATCACCACCCATGCAAGAATGGTGAGGAGAACCATCCAGGGTTTTTGGATGGAATACTCAATAATTTTTTTAATCAAAGGACGATTTTTAAGAATAAAACTTCAAAGAAAATTGAACAGTTTTATCCTACAGGCGGACCTCGTCGTTGGTGATTAAAATGTAAAAACGTTGATTTGAGGGAAACTTTTTGAAAAAAAAGCTGTGAATTTGAAGGGGAAGAAGAGTAGGGGAGGATGGAAGTTGTAGAAAGGAATTCGTGACGAATGCTTTTCTTTTCGAGTTCCATTTTGGATGAAACTTGGTTTTCCGATGAGGAAACCACGATCTCCTGAAGGTGATGACTCCCTAAATTCTGATGAAAAACCAAAGAAAAGAAATCGACGAAATCATTCGCGCTTTGGTGTTCTCTTTGGTGCTCGCTTTCAGTTAATTCTTCGTGGTGGCGATGAGGAACAAGCTCATGCGTGACCAAAAAGAAAAATGAAAGAAACAAAGCGAGCCACTTCATTCCTCTAAGGTAGAAGGAATATCTTTTGACTCAAAATTTTATTTGGGTAAAAAATAAGTCAATTTGTGGTTTTTTAACGCATGCAACCTTGCTATTGTGAAAAGGCGTTTTAGCTTTGTAAAAAAATGAGGTTATGAAAAGACTATTACTGCTTGCCTTTGCGTTTTTGTTTGCTGCTTCATTAAAAGCACAACCATTCCAATTTGTAAAAATGGGCAATTTGTCATCATGGGCAACTGCTACCACAAACGATATTTCTGTTGAAGACTTTCTTCAAAATTCCACTTCTCTGCCATTGTCGTCGGTGAAATGGGAAGCAACCTCCATCAATATGCCAACCGGTTGGCAGTATTATGTATGCGATCCAGGAGCTTGCCAACAACCCGGAGTTTCCAATGCCAATTTTTATTTGGATACAGGTCGTTCCCTTTTTAGCGTTCACTTTATGCCCAATAATATTCCTGGAAATGGAAGCATGACGGTAAAAGTTTATGAAACGGCAAATCCAAGTCAGTTCATTACCAAAACATTTTCCGTAAAAGCTACCGGAGTTTCGGTTGCCGATTTGCACAAAAATGCTGTGAATATCTATCCCAATCCGGCAACCGACTGGATTTCTATTAGTGCTCCCAAAGAAATGGGGGAAGCCAGCATTGAAATTTTCAACTTGTTGGGTCGCCGCGTTCGCTTTGAGAAAATGAATGCCTCCAACGACCGTCCAGTTATTAGTATGGAAGATCTTCCAAGAGGAAACTATCTGGTACGCATTACGCCCAAATCGGGGCAACCGATTACGAAAACGATTCAAAAGAACTAATCAAAAAGTCCCAAGAAATTGGGACTTTTTTTATTCAATTTCTTCGAAAGACCACGCTTCTGGTCGGTCAGAAAATTTGATTTTTGTTTCGGCCCAAACTCCTTTAAACAAATCTGAATTGCGGTAATTCTCTAAGTCTGCTGGTGAATTCCAGTGGCTATAGGTGTAGTAAATTTCAGGGGAGTGAACATCGTTTAAAAGCCGTACTCCTTGGCATCCGGGAAATCCAGCAATGAGGGCTCTTTTTTCTTCAAATAGAATTAGGAATGCGGGAATTTCCTCAACCTTAAATTTCATTTTTACGATTCTTACCATTCTACCAAAGCAATTTGAACCTGTAAGTGGGTATTGTTGAACAACATTTTATTGGCGTTGTTCTTATTCACGATGATGACCAATTTTCCGGCATGATTGAACAAAGCTGCAGAAGTAGATGCACCAAGGGTTACCAAACTATCGTAAATGTCCATGCTTTCGCCACAAAAAATAACTTGATATCGTTTGCCTTGGGTAAATTCCCTTACCATGGATTCAGGTAAATTGGTGTGCAAGTTTCCGTAATGATCGGTGTATTCAATGTAGCCGATCAGAATATTTCCTTGTTTGAAGGGCGCTATAGGATATCGATCAAAAGGTGTTTCGGATAGCGGGGCGCCTAAACTCTCAGATGGATTGGGGGTATTCACCAGCCAAGCCAATGTGTCCATTATTTTTTCATCCAAGAAAAAAGAAAATGGATTGTTGGCTTTTAAGTTAATGGCCCAAACGTGATGTTCCTTTTCGAAGAACAGTTTATTTCCAACATCCGGGTTTTGGAAAATGAACCAATGTTGTTCGGAGTACACCAAATAAAACATCAATTCGTGTCCGTAACGCACGCCTACATCGATAAAATGAACGCTTCCTTCTGGAAAAAAATGAAAAGCATTGGAAACTACAAATCCAGCGGCATCTGAATTGAATTTTTCAACTTCGTGAGCAATATCTACCATCGAAATATTGGGAATTCGACGGATTAACGTACCTTTAAGGGCGCCAACATAATGATCGCGAAGGCCGTAATCGGTAGTGAGTGTGATGGTGCGCATAAGGTGAAACAAAATTACAAGAAAAGACTTAAAATTGGTTGATTTAACACTACTGTTTGAAGATATCGATCCCATGGATTTTTTGGGAGCTGATTACAAGAAACTTGACGTGATGAAGGAAGCATTTCCTCAAATAAAATTCACGTCGAGGGGAAGTCTTTTGAAGTTGCACGGAGAAAAAGAATTCTTGGATGCGTTCAAAGAAAAGTTCGAGCTTATGCTGGAACATTACCGCTACTTCAAGGAATTAACCATTCAAGATGTGGATTTGATTCTTCACGACGGATTCAAACAACGCATGCCATTTAAGTCGGATGAGCCCTTGGTTTACGGCCCTCAAGGAAAAACCATTAAGGCTCGAACGGCCAACCAAAAACTTTTGGTGGAAGCCGTGATTCAAAACGATGTGGTTTTTGCCATTGGTCCTGCTGGATCGGGGAAAACGTACACGGCTGTGGCCATGGCTGTTCGTGCGCTGCGGGAGAAAGAAGTAAAAAAAATTGTTCTAACCCGTCCGGCGGTAGAAGCCGGTGAAAACCTCGGCTTTTTGCCCGGCGACCTGAAAGAAAAAATCGATCCCTATTTGCGGCCTTTGTACGACGCCTTAGAAGATATGATTCCTCCCCTTAAACTGAGCAAGTATTTGGAAATGGGAATCATTGAAATTGCTCCATTGGCATTCATGCGAGGACGAACCTTGGATCATGCGTTTGTTATTTTGGACGAAGCTCAGAATACCACGGAAATGCAAATGAAAATGTTCCTGACTCGTTTAGGGCCTTCAGCCAAATTTGTGATTACCGGCGATTTAACTCAAATTGATCTTCCTCCGAAACAGCGCTCTGGTTTGAAACAAGCGATTCGGGTGTTGGATGGGGTAGAGGATATTCCGTTCATTTACCTGAAAGCAGAAGATGTGGTTCGACACAAATTGGTGAAAAAAATCATCAAAGCCTACGAAACCCATCTGGAACAAAACAAAGAAGCCAATCCTTCTTCTTAACTTTGCACAATGCCCATTTTTAATACCCAATATTCGTTTCCCAATCAGTCGTTTTTTTACCGAGGTAAAGTAAGAGATGTTTATGGCATCGGTGATGATTTGTTGGTGATGGTCGCTTCCGACCGCATTTCTGCCTTCGATTGTGTATTGCCGGAACCGATTCCGTTGAAGGGTCAAATCCTCAGTGAAACGGCATCCTTCTTTTTAAATGCTACCAAGCACCTGGTGCCGAATTGGTTGATTTCTCAACCCCATCCCAATGTAACCATCGGACACAAAGCTGAAGCTTTCAAAGTTGAAATGGTTGTTCGAGGGTATTTAGCCGGACACGCCGCAAGGTTGTACCAGCAGGGTATTCGAACCATTTGCGGGGTGCATCTGCCTGAAGGATTAAAGGAAAACGATCCATTGCCGCACCCCATCATTACTCCAACCACCAAAGCAGCCGAAGGCCACGATGAAGATATTTCCAGGGAAGAAATCATTGCCCAAGGAATCGTTTCAGAATCCGATTATTTGATTTTGGAGAACTATTCCCTTCAATTGTTTGCTTATTGCACCAAATATGCCCAAAGCAGAGGATTAATTTTGGTGGACACCAAATACGAATTCGGAAAATCAAGTTCAGGCGAAATCATGGTGATTGATGAGATTCATACCCCCGATTCTTCCCGTTATTTTTATTTGGAAGGGTATGCGGAACGGCAAGTGAACGGAGAATCACAAAAGCAACTTTCGAAAGAGTTTGTTCGCCAATGGCTCATCGACCATGATTTTATGGGGAAAGAGGGTCAAACCATTCCAGAGATGCCTCAAGATTTTATTGAATTGGTTACCCAGCGTTACCAAGAGCTCTTCGAAACCATTACTGGAAATCAGTTTATTCCTGCGTCACAGGAAAATTTATACCAAGATATTGAACAATCCATTTTAACCTTTTTAAAAACAGAAGCATGAAATTCTCCATCGATAAACATGAAAAGTATGCGGTTTTAACGCTC
>CANHCV010000082.1 GCA_947459245.1 Bacteroidota bacterium | reverse complement strand
TTGGTCGATCAAACGGCAGATCAAAGTCGTTTCGTCGAAACTGAAGAACACGTTGGTTTTGTTGTATTCCACTTTTACTTCGGTATTGTTGGAAGGAAGGGCAGATTTCAACAAATTCACAGCTTTTTTCGGAACGATGAACGACCCAGTTTCTGGAATAGCAAGATTTTTAATTTTGTGAAGAACCAATTTGTGAGCATCGGTACCCACTACGTTCATGCCGGTTTCGTGCAGTTCCACAAATAAACCGGTCATCGCCAATCGGAGCTCGTCGTTTCCAACAGCAAAGAGCGAAGTGGCGAGTGCTTTCAACAAACGCTCAGCGGGAACGGTGAAAACAATCGGTTGGGAAACCTCAGGAATTTTTGGAAAATCATCCCCATTTTCACCAGAAAGTTTGTATTTTCCTTTGTCGGTTGACAATTCAATGGCGAAATTTTCGGCGTTCACTTGAAAGCGGATGGGTTGCTCTGGAGTTGTTTTCAAGGTTTCCAACAAAATTTTCGAAGGAACAGCAACAACACCGTCTTCCTTGCTCTCAACGGCCAAAGAAGTGGTCATCGAAGTGTTTAAATCGGTCGTAGAAATGGTTAATTTCCCGCCTTTTACCTCGAACAAGAAGTTTTCCAAAATTGGAAGAACTGCATTGGTGTTGATTACGCCCGAAACGGATTGAAGGTGTTTCAGTAATGCGGTGCTAGAGACTACAAAATTCATGGGTTGGTTTTCTTATTGGGGTACAAATTTATCAAAAAAATTGGCTAAATCTTCAACAAAATTTTCCATGTTCCATTATCGTTGAATCGCCACCTTTTTCACCCATTTCTTTCCATCATTTTCCAAACTAATCAAGAAAATTCCATTGGGAATAACCGATGGCATTTCCCAATCAATGGTCTGGTTTCCTTTGAGAAAAAGCTGTTCTTGGTGAATCATCTGTCCGCTCATCCCCAAAATACAAATCTTGATGTTGGAAGAATGAGCGGCGTTCAATTGAACTGAGCCGATTCCATTGTTCGTGTTCCAAACCATCGAAATTCCTAAATCGTTGGAAACGATGCTTTGAGTTTGGCTGAAAGAAAACGTTCCATCTAAATCGACCATTTTTAGGCGGTAAAATGTGGTTGCCCAGTTGGTTGATGGAAGTGTTATGGAATAGTTGGAGGCATTCCCTTTTCCTGTCACCATTCCCGCAACATGAAAGTCAACCCCATTGGCCGATTGTTCTACCTCATACCGGTGAAAGTTGGTTTCATCGGCCGATTCCCAGGTTAAGAAATGGGTTTCTCCGGCTTGTTTTGCTGAAAATTGAATCAGTTTCACCGGAAGAGAATTTCCTCCGATGCTGCCCAAACGAAACGGACTAAATTGAGAAACCGTATCGGAAATAATCCATCCTTCCAAGCCATTTGAGGAAAATTGAGCATTCCCTTTGTCTTCCCAAACCACTCCATTGAAATGGGCTACTCGTAAATTGGAAGGATTTTGAATGAACTCTGGACCTAAATTGCAACGGCTGCTGCTGTCCCAACGCAACGTAATTTGTACCGCCGTTGAATTACCGAAATCATCGGTTTCATCGATGTTCCAACTTTCGCAAGGATTAACCGAAGTTAAGGGCGCTTGCATGGAAGTGAGGGGAATAACGGTTGGGAAGCTGTTTTTTTCGTAACTCACCCGAAAGGCATCGTTCACGTGGTCGGGAGCCGAAAGGCTGAGGTATTTGGCACCGGTTGTGAAAGATCCAATGGGGTAGGTAAAGGCGGTATTTCCAATTTTCTTGAACCAGCCGTTGGTAAAGTAAGTACCTCCTGTTGATTCAAATTTGCCCAAATTTCCAAGGGTAATGGTGTTGGTAGATTGGTCGATGCTTCCGCTTAAGATGAGTGAATCGCGAACATACATGTTCTTGGAGGAAGTGGTGGTTTTTCCTTGAACTATCGTGGTTAAAGACGCCACCGAATCGGGAAATTCAGATCCAAATTGAGCGTTATTGACGTTGGTTTCGTAAACGAAATTCACGGAATTCCCGTAATTTTTAATCCCAGTTACTTGGATTTGACCAGTTGCCGACAATCCGTTGGGATGTGCAAATCGGAAGGTGGATCCATTCATGAAGTTCACCGAACCGTTTCCGGAAATGGTTTCAAAAGCATCCATTTTGAATCGTACTTGAGGGGAAACGGTAAGGGTTCCATTCAATCCAAAAGAACCGTTAACCCAAACGTTTCCATCGGGGTTTTGGCCATTGGCATTGAGTTCGATGTTGGAATAGGTGATGGTTCGATTTTGTCCGTCTTTTCCACGAATTTTTTGTTCGGTGCCGGTAGCGTTGCTGCCGTACCATTCGATGGTTCCGCCGGTGAGATTGTAGGTGGCTCCTGAGGCGGTGGCGGTTAGTTCGGGCGTGGTAGTTCCGCTCAATTTGGAGATGCGCAAACGCCCGCTAACCATGGAAAGCCCAGCTGGGCCGGTAATTCCCTTGTTTTCAATGTCGAAAATAGCGCCTCCTGAAATGGACAAATTGGAATTAACCACGATGGCGCTGCTGATGGTTTTACGATCAATCCCAACCGAATTGCTCCCAGAAATAGCCACGTTGAAATACTCGCGACCACCTCTCAAAATTTGAGTGCCGTTTCCGTTCAATTCCACAGTTCCGCCGGTAAGCGAGTAGTTTCCTGTAAGTTGTGGAATTCGCAAAGCCGTATCGATGAAGGAAGATGAGAAAACTCCACCGGTCATGGTTAATGTTCCGCTTCCGGAAAGCGTAGTACCTTGGGTTTCAACAAAAGTTCCTTGTTTGATGATAAAAGAATCGGTTTGGCTCAACGCTGTTGATAGTTGAACCGATTGGGAAACGGAATCTTTATCGATGATGATTTTTTTGTTCCCTCCAGCAATCCCATTCCCTGAAAATTGGGGACTGGCGCTGCCAGAATAAATTAAACTGGAACCCGTTTGTATGGTTCGTGTATTTACTTGAACATTCCCGGTTGTTCCAGAGGTATTGATGCCATCCAAAGAGGTGATTTTGGCGGTTCCACCTGTTTTTAGCAGGAATGTTCCAGAGCCGATGAGGTTTTGGTTGTTGAAATTGAAAACACCACCGTCTTGAATATCCAACGAATCGCTGCTGTTTGAAAATGAAAGTGCATTTCCAACCAAGCTTACGGTTTGGCCATTGGGAACTTCAATGCGATAATTGTTGCCTAATGGAATGGCCAAGTTGATTTCGTGAGGAGCAGTTCCAATGAAAGTGATTTTACATCCACCATCAGTGGAGGTGAGGCTGCCAGAGGTTCCAGTGATATTTCCTTGAACCTCAAGGGTAGGTAAAACTGCGCTTGCATTTCCTTGATTGAGATTAAAAGTACCTCCTTGAATGATCAAATTTCCTTTGATGCTGAGTTTTGGAAATCCGCCATTGGTTGATGAAAAGGCACTGAATTGTCCAGAATTAATCAAAACATTTCCGCCTACTTCAATGGTTAAATTGGAGGTCGATAATGCAAAATTATTCCCTCCCGTTTGGGTGTTGGAGGTTAAATTTCCAGAGGTTAATTTAAGAATTCCATTACCTCCCGCGAATACAGAAAACAAAGAACTTGGAAGACCATTGAAAGAAAGGTGACCGAAGAATGCCCCATCTGAATTGGGAGAAATTTGGGAAGGATTTTCAATCAATCGCTTGGTCGACCCATTTCCCCCGTAATTCCAATTGGAAATGATGACTTCAGAACCCGGTTGAAATTGCTCTACACCTCTCCAAACATTGGAAGTGTTCAATGCATTGGCATCGTTAATGATCATTTTTCCACCCGAAGAAATCAATAAAGTATCGGTGGCGTTGGTGGGCCCAAAGGAAGCCGAAAGAACTTCAAGAGTTCCAGCCGAATCAACGGCAATTTTTCTTGCGGATGCCGTGGCATTGACTCTAATTCTGCCGCCTGCTTGAACCGTCATTTCAGAAGAAGTACTGCTATGGTTTACGTTGAATATCCCTCCATTTTCAACAATAAATTTTACAGAATTGCCGAAAGAAGCCGAAGAAGTGAGGGTATTCCGAACGTAAATGACTTGGGAGGTACTTGCCGATGGTGCTGTTGTACTGATCCAAGCGCTCCCGTTGAACTGTTCCCAACCGCTTCCCGAAGGGAAATTGCTTGTTCCTGTATTTGCTGTTCGGTAAGAATTGGTCGGAAAAGTGGATACCTGAAAGGGATTTGAAACAACCGAACCATATCCTGCCATGGATGCAGTTAGTGTAATATTTGATTGACTCGCCGTAAATCGGATGTTTTCAAAAGTTGCCGTTCCAGAGCTCAAATTCCTCGATTTTGAACTGGAATCCATGGTTCCTGTGGAGGTGATGGAAATGCTCCCAGTCACATCAAAATCGATATTTCCTTCCACATCAATGGTTGAAACTTTTGGATTGGGCAACATGGCCAAATTAATGCCTGCGCCAAGGGGTTGTTGGTTCCAAACCAATTGAGTAGCGGTAACCTCCATTCGATTACGGTTATTCAAGGTGCTGCTGGAAATGCTTCCAAAAGCGGCCAACTGCGATCCTGTTGAAGAAACCAACACGTCGTTGGCCGATAAACTAAATCCAAGCTGAACATTATCGGTAACCTTATTCCAAAAGGAAACACGAAGGGTAATCTCGTAAGAATTATTGTCGGCAGCGGAAATGTTTAATCCAGAAAAAGTGATGGTATTTCCTGTTGAATCAATCACTCCAGCTCCGGAAATGATGGAGTTTCCATTGGATAAAACGGCACCTCGCAACTGATTGAAGTTGCTTCCACGAAAAACCAATTGCTGAACGGTGGTTGGATTGGCATCGGCATCGGCAGAAGCTCCACCGTCGCGAAGGGTAACCCGATAAACCGCAATGCTTCCAGAGGTATTCGTGAAGGAGTTAGCCTGAAACTGCAACGCGTCGATATCGGACGTATAGGTGAAGGTACTTGTGCTAATGAAATCCGAAGTTGAGCTGGGTGCCATCGGAGTTGTTGCGCTGCTTGAAGGAATGGGTGATGCAGTTCGGTAATTATTGGTACTTGCAGTGCCATTCCCGTTGAAAGGAACCAAAACAAAATAATGGGTGGTTTGATCGGCTAATCCCGAAATTGCAGCCGAGGTAGCCGTGGTATTTGTAATTACAGCTGCAACAATCGCGTCTCCAACCGTTTGTCCCAAGGTGTAGGCTTGGCCATCGGTTGGAACAAATGTTGGAAGACTTCCTGCTTTTCGAAGAATTAAATAGCCATTGGCATTGGTCAAGGAATTCAACGAAGAAAAAGACAATTGAACGGAACTAAATGAAGTGGCAGTTGCTGAAAAAGTGGCGGGATAACCGCTGGGTTCCAAGGCAAGGGTAGTGAAATTTAGGGTTGCAGGATTATTCAATTGGTAACAAGTTCCATTGTTTTCATAAACCCTCAATTGATAGGTTGTTTGAGGGGATAAACCCGTTACAGAAACAGAATTTCCGCTGCCACTCAAAACCACGTAATTTCCACTTCCCAATAAATCTCCAGAACCATAAATTCCATTCCCGGAATACGTATTTCCATTGGAAGGAGCAAGAGCCGTTTGTCCAACAGGAGACAAAACCGCAATATTCGAACTTCCATTTCCGCGCGACCAACTGAGATTGGCTGAAGAGGTGGTGATGGAGGTTCCATTGGAATTGGTTGCACTGCTTGTTGGTGCAGAACATGCCGAGGTAACTCGAACGGTTACATTGTCAAACAAAGCGTTTTGGTTTCCGGCAGATGAACCTTGCCAATATCCACCCAAGTAGGGGAGCGATACTCCTGTATGGGTAGAGTTAATGAACGTTCCCTGACTCGTCAACGCAACCGAATCGGGATTTTTAAATCCGGTGCTACCGTCGTTTCTTAGGAACAATTCCCATTGCTGAGTGGTAGGGTTGTACGTTACTTTGGTAGATAAGTAGTCGGCTCCGAAGTCGCCATTTCCAACCACCAATGGAGTGAAATTGGCTAAGCCGTTTGAAAATCGCACCAATTTTACACTGTCAGCCGACCCCGATTGCCCCAAAATAACGGCATATCCTTTCGCAGTCGAAAGAGTAGGATTGGTGGTATCGCATCCTAAAATAAATGCAACTCCGTAGGAACCACTTCCAAAACCAGAGGGATCGGTTCTGATCTGCCGGAAGTTAAATATCCATTCAACAGGTCCTGTGTTTTGAGAAAGCGAACTCTTATAAGTGCTTCCAGAAAAATCGGTGTTGGAATTCACAAACGAAAAGGCCCAACCATTCACATTTGCCGATCCTGTAGCATCGTTGGAAATATCCAGAAATCCGCCGTTGATTCGTGCACCAAAATCCACCCCCGAACGGCTGATTTTCCATGAACTGCCACTCGCAACCGGACTTGAAACGGCATAGGAACCGCTGGCAGGAGTGGAAAATTGATCTTGAAAAACCGTGGTCTGTGCCTGTGTAAAAAAGCAACACAATAATCCTGAAATAAAAGCTAAAAGTAAATTTCTCATCATGCAAAGAATTTCGACTTCACAAAGTAACAAATAAAATTTTGGGTAATGTTTAACTTTTTGTTGATTTTGCTTTTTTTAGCTGAATATATTCTAAATTTTGGAGTGCTTAACACCTGCTTTTTTCGAAAAAGTGGCGTAACTTTGCAGCATGACAGATCGCCAAATTATTTTTTCAATGACCGGTGTTACCAAAACATTAAATACCGGGAAAACCATTTTAAAAGACATTTATTTATCGTTTTACTACGGAGCTAAAATTGGAGTACTCGGCTTGAACGGTGCGGGAAAATCTACGCTTCTGAAAATCATCGCTGGAGAAGATAAAAATTACTCCGGAGATGTGGTTTTTAATCAGAATTTTAAAATCGGTTACCTTCATCAAGAGCCCAAACTCGACGAGTCGAAAACCGTAATGGAAATCGTAAAAGAAGGCGTTCAGCATTTTGTTGATACCCTAACCGAATACGATGAGATCAATGAGAAATTTGGTTTGCCCGAGTACTACGAGGATGGAGATAAAATGGATCAATTGCTTCGCCGCCAAGGAGAACTTCAAGACATCATTGATGGAAATAACCTTTGGGAGTTGGATAACCGATTGGAAAAAGCCATGGATGCCCTTCGTTGTCCCGCACCTGAAACCCCCATTTCAATCCTATCGGGTGGAGAACGCCGCCGTGTAGCCCTTTGCCGTTTGCTTCTCAGTAACCCCGATATTTTGTTGCTGGATGAGCCCACCAACCACTTGGATGCCGAGAGCGTGCATTGGTTGGAGCAGTTTCTGGCTAATTTCCCCGGAACCGTTATTGCCGTTACCCACGATCGTTACTTCTTGGATAACGTGGCCGGCTGGATTTTGGAGTTGGATCGCGGTGAAGGAATTCCATATCAAGGAAACTATACTTCTTGGTTGGAACAAAAAATGAAGCGTTTGGCGCAGGAAGAAAAACAAGAATCTAAACGACAAAAGGCTCTTGAGCGTGAATTGGAGTGGGTACGAATGGCACCCAAAGCC
>CANHCV010000081.1 GCA_947459245.1 Bacteroidota bacterium | reverse complement strand
TTTTTAGCAAGCTGTTCCATTGTGAAACCCAGTCAAATTGGAGTCAAGTCCACGCTCGGAAAAATCAACGGAAAAATTCGTCGCCCTGGTCCGGTTTTTTATAATCCCTTCGTAACTCGGGTTTTGAAAGTTAACGTTCGAACCATGAACTTGGCCATCAGAGAAAATCTTCCTTCCAAAGAAGGGCTTACCATTCTTTCGGAGAGTTCAATTTTGTATCATATCAAGCCGGATGATGTGCCAAAAATCATCCAAGAAACGGGATTGAATTACGAGGAAAACTTAATTCTACCCCTGTTTCGCTCCGCTGCTTCCGATGTTTGCTCTCGCTATTACGCCAAAGACATGCACAGCGCTAAACGAAATGAGATTGAGAACGAGATTGAAAAACGTTTGTCGGAAGTTTGTGAAGCAAAAGGGTTTGTGATTGAGGCGGTACTATTGAAAAGCATTACGTTGCCCGCTGGTCTCACCAAATCCATTGAAACGAAACTTGAAGCAGAGCAAGAAGCGCTTCGCATGGAGTTCGTGCTGGATCGACAAAAAAAGGAGATGGAACGACAAATTATTGAAGCGGAAGGTGCGAAAAAAACCAATGTCATTCAGGCCGAAGCAAAAGCAGAAACCATGCGAATTGAGTCGGAAGGCCGTGCAAAAAGCATTGAAATTGAAGCCAAGGCGAATAAATCGGCCAATGACATGCTCAACAGCAGTTTAACGTCCAATGTTTTGAAGCTCAAACAAATTGATGCATTCGTTAAATTATCAACCTCACCAAATACCAAAACCGTGGTAACGGATGGAAAAGGAAGTGTGGTGAATCTGTTGAACGACAAATAAACGGTTTTGGCAACCTAGAATTTAGGTTTTTTGCTGAAGAAAAAAGGCGAGCATCTTTTGAAAATGCTCGCCTTTTTATTTTCTGGGTTGAAGGAAATTCAATGAAACCGGTTCATTGCAACCCCAAAGCTTGATTTCTTATCCGCCGAGATTGGTTCAATCCTCCAAGCCCATCATTTGATGTACCTGAAATCGCAACCAAAGGGAAGTTAAGAAAGTGGCTTTAAGTTGGTTTCCTTTTTGCGTTTTTGGAAATACTCCAAAATTTCTTGGTTGGTCATTTTAGCTAATCTTTCACTCAATTTATCTCGTTCTTCGCGCATGAACCCAACAGCGTTAAATGTTTTTTCAGTCGTCTTCATATTTTTCAAATTCTCTTGGTGAACGAATTTCTAATTGCTTGTAACCGTTTTTAATGTTAATGGAATTGTATCCTCGAATTCTTTCAATGTTAACGATGGTTTAAAGTTCCAGCTAACGGTTTGCGATTAAACGCTGTTATTGGTAGTTATTCCTTCAAAAACTCATACTCATACACCTTTGGCTTAATTTTATCAGCTAAGATGGAGAGTTTGCTTCGTAATTCACCGATTAATTTAGTGTACGTTACATCCTCACTGCGTGCATTCATACGACCCTGCTCGTTTGTACCTTGAAAGTATGCCCTCTCGGATGTTTTTATACTTCATTTTTAGTCTTTGTTCGTCTGTTAAGGTGTATTCTTAGAATTGGTGCTAACGTTTTGTGGCTTGGCGAAGAAGCGGATTTCGGAGCACTAAACTGTCAACATAGCACAAAAGTTGATGCGAGGTTGAATGTTCAATTAACCACTGAACCCGCTTTTTTGCAAAGCCGCTGTTATGCCTCGTTTTTCTTCCTGAGTCGTGCTTGAATCCAACTCTTAATTTCTTCAAACCGAATGTCTCCTTTGCTTGCTGATATAACCATTTTGTATTTGTCGTCTTGGTCGGCAACTACATCTAATCCGTTGTCAAGAAGAATAAGTCTCATGAGAACGTAGGCCGTTCTTTTATTACCGTCTACAAACGGATGGTTAATTAGAATGCTTTCAAGAATAGCAGCCGATTTGTCTGCAGGCGTTGGATAAAGGTCCTGGTTGTCGAAGGTGGCAAATGGTCTATGGATGGCTGATTCAAGAGAACCTTGGTCTCGAACACCTTTACTTCCACCAAATTTGTCAATGAGAATATTGTGAATATTGAGAACGTCTCTTAATTCGATCATTGAGCGAGTTTTTCAAGTAAGTCTTTGTCTTCCGCTAGAATTTGACGTAAATTATTCGTTAGCCTAACCTTGTCTGCAGGTTGGTCTTGAAGCTCTTTCAAAAAGTCTAACACGTCTTGTAACACATTTTCAGGAACGCTGTCCAGAACCTTTTGAATTTCAGATTGAATTTGTGTCTTAGTCATGTTCAAATTTAATAAAAAATCTCCAAAGTTGTCCTGTCGTGCAAAATGCGGCAAACCTAAAAAGTAAACGTAGTTTATTGAAGTCGATGAAGTTTCCCATCAGTCTGAAAAACATGTTTTACCTACCATTTTTTCCAAAAATTCGAAGCAGGAAATTTGAAATAAGTGGTATGCCATTTAACTGCTGGTTCAATCCTCCAAGCCCATCATTTGATGTACCTGAAATCGCAACCAAACGGAAGTTGAACCAAAAATTTGTGCATCAAGTCGATCACCTGTTCTACATCGCTTTTCATCACGGTTTCAACCGTGGTGTGCATGTATTTCAAGGGTAACGAAATCAAAGCCGATGGCACTCCCTCGCCGCTGTACGCGAACGAATCGGTATCGGTGCCGGTGCTGCGGGAAACGGCTTGGCGCTGAAACTCAATCTTGTTCTCGGCAGCCACCAGTTCCAACATCCGAAGCAAATTGTTCTGCACCGCTGGTCCGTACGTAAGCACCGGCCCCTTTCCGCAACTGATGTCGCCCTGGGTTTTCTTGTCGTACATCGGACTTTGGGTGTCGTGGGTAACGTCGGTAATGATCGCAACGTCTGGTTTCAATCGGCGAGAGATCATTTCGGCACCTCGTAAACCAATTTCTTCTTGAACGGCGTTTACCACGTACAAGGTGTATGGCAATTTGTTTTTACTTTCGACAATTTTTCGAGCAACTTGAGCAATCATGAATCCTCCAATGCGGTTGTCCAAGGCGCGGCCTACGTAAAATTTGTTGTTGAGTTCAAACAGTTGATCGTCGAACGTAACCACGCAACCTACGTGAATGCCCATTTGAGCCACTTCATCGTCGGAAGCTGCTCCACAATCCAAAAAGATTTGATCGATTTTTGGAGCTTTTTCAGTTTCAATGGTGCGAACGTGAATGGCCGGCCATCCGAAAACGGCGGGAATTTTTCCTTTGGAGGTATGAATCACGGCGGTTTTGGATGGAGCAATGAGGGCGTCGGATCCGCCGTTTCTTCTTAAATAAATGTAGCCTTCTTTGGTGATGTAATTCACAAACCAGCTGATTTCGTCGGCGTGGGCTTCAATTGCAACGGAATAGGCCTTGCCGGGATTGATCACGCCCACCGCATTTCCATACGCATCCACCATGTAATCGTCGATGTACGGCTTCAGGTAGTCCAACCAAATTTGTTGCCCGGGCCATTCGAATCCGGTAGGCGAGTAATTATTGAGGTAAGCGGTTAAAAATTCGTTTGCATCTTGCTTTTTCTTAGCCATTATTTCAACAGTTTAGCGATTTTCGATTCAAATTCTTCTTGGTATTGTTGGTAAAATTTACCGGTGGCAGGTCCCGAAAAACCAACGTGAACATCGGCCACTTTTCCGTCTTTGCCAATCAAAATGGTGGTGGGATAGCCCAACATTTCTTTAATTTGGGGGAAGGTTTTTTGCAAGGATTCGGGCTTGGGTGATCCGGCCAATAAAATGGGGTATTTCACGTTAAATCGTTCCACCAACCGGCGAATGTTGTCCCTTCCTTTTTCCTCCATATCGGTTCGTTCAAAACTTAAACCAATGATCTCCACGCCTTGTTTTTTCCACATTTCAGAACGCTGCGCAAGGTATTGGGTTTCGTCGATGCAGTTGTGGCACCAGGTGCCTAAAACTTGGAGAACCACCACTTTATTCCGGTATTTTTCAGATGGAAAAGTGAGGTTTTGTTGAAGATGATTGGGCAAAGAAAACCGAATGGGTTGTTGAAGGTCGATTTCGGTTTTCAAATTTTCCATCGCAGCAAGATCGGATTTGATGGCTTCAAAAGCCCTGAACTTTCCACTTGCCGAAATCAGTTTTCCGGAAATCTTACTTCCAAAAATTTTCCCTTTGACCAGGTAGGCCGATGCCCCGTCGAAACCTGACATGAATACGGAATCTTTCTCTACGATTCCCGTTAAGTAGCGGTAATCGCCCGTAGGCGTGAGGAAGGAACCCCGAATTTCCAGGGCGGCTTGTTCAAAATTGCCAATTCCTTGTTCGGTAGAACCGGAATCGATGAAGGTGGTGGCATAGGTGCCCGAAATATCGGTTGGGATCTGGGTGTTTCGGGAAGCGAAAAGGTACTTTCCTCCGAAAACGGCTTTGAATGGGATGGCGGTTTCTTTATCGTAAGCCGTTTTGATCCAAACGCCCTCCAAGGTGTCTTTGCCCGTTCCCTTGATTTTTCCAATGAGCACCGACTCGTAAACGGGCAATTCTGCAATGAGTGAATCGCCAATGATATCGGCATTTCGAGTGGTGATTCGTTCTTTCCCATTGATCAGGGTAAATTCCAACGAGTCGTTGTTGAGGTGTTTAACTTCAAAAAGAAAAGGCAATTCCCCTTCAGAAGTTTGAAAAGCGCCCCTCCATTCACCATAGGCAAACGTATATTTTGCGGGAAGGTCGGTGCCGCATTTGCATCCGCTTAAAAAAATAAGGGCTAGGAATCCAAACAAAAATGTTCTTTTCATGGTTCAAAGATGAGGGAAATTGTGGAATTTCCCAATACATTTGTAACCTTAAACCTGAGTCGATGTCCCAAGACCCACGATTTTTGAAGATCTCAGATTACACGTATGATCTTCCTGCGGAGCGCATTGCGCACTTCCCTCAAAAAAACCGCGATACCAGCAAGATTTTGCATTATGTATCCGGTGAAATTCAAGACCATGTCTTCTTCGAGTTGCCTGAACTTCTGCCGGCCAAAAGCTTGCTGATTTTCAATAACTCTCGCGTTTTGCCGGCGCGAATGATGTTTCAAAACCAAAATGGCGCAAGCATTGAGGTGTTCTGTTTGGGTCCACCTCCGGGTGTAAGCATCGAGCAAGGACTTCAGAAACAAGGAGTAGTAACGTGGAGGTGTTTCATTGGAAATTTGAAAAAGTGGAAAGGGGAGGTGCCTGTGTTGAAGGGCGATGGATGGGAGTTGGAAGCCCATTATTTGGGTGCGGTAGATGGTACCCACGAAGTAGCGTTTCAATGGTCACCCAAGGAGAAGACGTTTTCCGAAATTTTGGAGTTGGTTGGAAAAGTTCCTTTGCCTCCCTACATCAAAAGAAATGCTACCAAGGAAGATGAAGAGGCGTATCAAACGGTTTTCGCGAGGGAAATGGGGGCAGTGGCAGCACCTACAGCCGGCCTACACTTCACTTCAGATTTGTTGAGGCGGTTGAAGAACCAAGGTCATAAAACCATGGAAGTAACGCTTCACGTTGGGGCGGGAACGTTTCTGCCGGTGAAGGCCGAAACCATGGCTCACCACCAAATGCACGAAGAGGTGATCACCATCAAATCGGATTGGCTGGAATATTTGATTAACTACGACGGACCGATCATTCCGGTTGGCACCACGTCGCTTCGATTGATTGAAAGTATGTATTGGATTGGTGCCATGTGCGATACGGGTATGTTTGATCCCAATGCACGGCCAGCCTTCAGCCAATGGTTCCCTTACGATTTTGAAGAAAATCGTCCCTATAAGCAAGTTTTCCAATCGTTATTGGATTGGATGACCGTAGAAAAGGTGAAGCAAATTTCTGTACCTACTGCCTTGATCATTGCTCCTGGTTATCGGTGCAGGGTGGCGAAAGGGATCATTACCAATTTTCACCAACCACAAAGTACGCTTTTGCTGCTGATTGCTAGTTTGGTTGGAGAAAATTGGAAGAAGATTTACGATCATGCCTTGGAAAACGATTATCGATTTTTAAGCTTTGGAGACGGCAGTTTATTGATTCCATAAAAGTCATTTTTCAATTCATGGAATTTGTTTTACTTTTTGGGTCGTATTTTCGTACCCAAACTAAACAAACCCCATGAAGCTCTTTTCTATCGTTCTCTTTGTTTTCATTTCTTTAGGATTTTACTCCCGAACAAGTGCTCAAAACATTACGGTTTTGGCTCCCAACGGAGGGGAAACATTGGCAGGTTGCAGCAATTACAACATCCGTTGGACTGCAACCGGTACCTCCAATTATTTTTACATCGATTATTCGGTTAACAATGGAACTTCTTGGGCATCTTTGGCAACCAATATTCAGTACAATGGGGGCGTTTTTACTTGGACGGTTCCCAACATCAGCTCCAGTCAAGCCCTGATTCGTGTAAGAGATGCGGTAGATACCAATATCATCGACCAAAGTAACGCGGTTTTTACCATTACCCCGGCTTTGGTTTTGAACAGTCCCAATGGTGGTGAAGTTTGGCAAGGAGGAACTTCCCAAATTATTTCATGGGCGGTAAGTTCAGGGTCGTCCACCTATCAAGTTGAGTACTCCATGAATGCTGGAGTTACATGGACTTCCATCGCAACAACCTCCAACAATTCGTATTATTGGTTGGTGCCAAACACCCCAACAACCACGGCCATGGTTCGCGTTAGGGACATCAACAGCACATGCCGTGGCGACGTTTCGGATAATTTATTTACCATAACCCCGGCAACGCCGAGTATTGTAATAAGCAGCCCATGGCGAGGAGCGGTATGGTCCATTGCAACCGCTCAAACCATCTCTTGGACCAATGCTTATTTGCCGTCTACAACGGTTCACGTTTCACTTTCATTGGATAGTGGATTAACTTGGAGTCGTTTGTATTCCAACACAGCTACCGGTGCAACGAGTGGTTCTGTTTCGAATTGGTCGGTTTCTAATACACCAACCACCAAAGCGATGATCAAGGTCATGGCCAGTAGTGATACCTCTGTGGTTGGATATTCGGGTATTTTTACCATCCCTCCATTTTTCAATGTTACCGCTCCGAATCTTCAAGGAGCTGCTTGGAATGCTTGTACCAACCAATACATTACGTTTGAAAAGAGTGCTTCCATTGGATATGTTAAGTTGGAGTATTCTCTTAATGGAGGACAATCATGGATGCTCATTGCCGCATCTACCTACACTGGATTTGGCACAACGGGAAGTTATTTGTGGAGTGTACCCGATCTTCCTTCAACGACAGCTAGAATTCGGGTTTCAGATCCCAATAACGCCACACGATTTGATCTTTCAGATTTCGATTTCACCATTGTTGGTGATACCAGCATCATTTTAAATTCGCCCATTGGTGGTGAGGTTTGGCAAGGAGGGACTTCCCAAATGATCAGTTGGGCAGGGAATAATACTGTTTCTGGAAGGTATTCCGTTTATTACAGCACCAACAACGGTCAAACGTGGACCACCATAACAACGGCTACTTATGCCACCTCCATTTCCTGGACGGTACCCAATCTTCCTACATCATCGGCTTTGATTCGGGTTGATGATTACAACAATTCCTGCAAAAGTGGAGTTTCTCCAGCGCCGTTTTCCATAACTCCCGCCGCACCGGTTTTAGTGTTAACGTACCCCAACGGAGGAGAGCAATTGTCGCCGGGTTCGGCCATATCCATCTCGTGGTACAGCAGCTACCTATCGGGAAGTTTTGTTAAATTGGAATACTCGGTTGATAGTGGAGCCAATTGGACCACCATCATTGGAAATACCAGTTTAACGACCGGCTCTTATGCGTGGACGGTTCCCAATATTCCAACGAACCGGGC
>CANHCV010000080.1 GCA_947459245.1 Bacteroidota bacterium | reverse complement strand
TTCATGGTTCGAACGTTAACTTTCAAAACCCGAGTTACGAAGGGATTATAAAAAACCGGACCAGGGCGACGAATTTTTCCGTTGATTTTTCCGAGCGTGGACTTGACTCCAATTTGACTGGGTTTCACAATGGAACAGCTTGCTAAAAAAAAGCAACCTAAGATGACTAAAATTTTCATAAAGTAAGTTTTAGTAAAAAACGCCTTCGAAAAAGAAGAGTTGTCCTAACAAACACGCAAAACCAAACTGCTTCAAAAAAAAGAAACTCCATTCTTTTCTCCCTCGGTTCCAAATCGAAATTTCCATCGCCATTTCTGCATTTTATTTTCAAAATAATGGAAATACCCTTTGCATCAATTGTTGAACAAAATGCAATTATTCAAAGCCAATTCAACGTGCATTATACCTTTCAACCCATCTCCATTTCATTAACAGTTTGGAATTGGAACCTTATTGAGTCCACTGCCTTTCTAAACATACAAAGAATGGGAATACTTTCATTCCCGTTTACTAAACAAAAAAATCATGAAGATTCAAGGAAAAACCCTTTTAGTTACCGGTGGGGGAAGCGGTATTGGTCGCGCTTTGGTTTTAAATCTGTTAAGCCGAGGAGCTAACGTTGCCGCTGTTGATGTTCATGATGCGACCATCCAAGAAACCAAACAATTGGCCGGGACTTTTTCGAAAAACCTAAGCATCCATGTGGTGAATATTACCGATACCCATGCCGTTGCCCAATTGCCCCAAAAGATCATTGAAACCCATGGTAGCATTGATGGGATCATCAATAATGCAGGAATTATTCAGCCCTTCCAAAAGGTGAACGATTTATCCATGGAGTCCATTCAAAAGGTGATGGATGTTAATTTCTATGGAATGCTGTACGTTACCAAGTCTTTTCTGCCCCATTTATTGGAACGCCCCGATGCGCACATCGTGAACATTTCGAGCATGGGTGGATTTCTTCCCGTTCCAGGGCAAACCGTTTACGGAGCTTCAAAAGCGGCCGTAAAGTTGTTCACCGAAGGCCTGCATTCCGAATTACTCGAAACGTCGGTTCGAATCACCGTGGTATTTCCTGGAGCCGTTCAAACCAACATTACCCAAAACTCCGGACTCGAAATTCCAGCTCAAAACAGCAACAATTCCAAAAAATTCAAAATGCTGTCTCCTGATGTTGCTGCTCAAAAAATTATTTCGGCCATGGAACAGAATAAATACCGCGTTTGCGTGGGCTCCGATTCGAAAATGATGGATTTGTTGGTTCGAATTGCACCCGAATTCGCGGCCGGTTTCATTGCAAAGAAAATGGCATCCTTGCTCAACCCATAAACTTCATTTTTAGCGTGAATTAAGGATGAAACCTGGAGTGGGGAAAACGGAAAAACTTTCTCCATTTTCAACCCCTAAATAAATCGTTCTGCAATCTTTCTTCTTGGGAAACAGGGTTTTTACCCGTTATCCCATCAACTCCGAAATGGCGTTGTAGGCCATCAAACCCATGCCGATTGGCAGAGCGTCCTCGTCCACATCAAACGTGGGGGTATGAACCGAAGAGGTAATGCCTCGCGCTTCGTTCCTCGTACCCAATCGGTAAAAACAGCTCGGCATGGCCTGACTGTAATACGCAAAATCCTCGGCCGCCATCCAAATATCCAAATCAATCACGTTTTCTTCTCCCAAATAATCCACTGCATTTTTCCGTAAACGTCGGGTCAGCGCCTCGTCGTTCACCAAAAATGGATATCCTCGGTTGATTTTAATTTCGCAACTTCCTCCCATGCTCTGGGCCATTCCAACAAACAACTGGGTGAGTTTAGCATGGGCTTCCGCTCTCCAGTCCTCGTTCATGGTGCGGAAAGTACCTTGAATAAACACCTCATCGGGAATGACGTTGTACACCCCTTTGCCTTCAATTTTCCCGAAACTCAATACGCTGGGAATGCTCGGATTGCCGAAACGACTCACCAACTGCTGGGCTGCAACAATCAGGTGAGAAGCAATGACAATGGGATCAACATTCAAATGAGGCATGGCGCCGTGACCGCCTTTTCCTCGAACCCAAATATCAATTTCATCGGCGCTGGCCATGTATTTCCCTTCACGAATCCCTATTTTTCCTGCCGGAATCAAAGGCATCACGTGCTGCCCAATCATGAAATGGGGTTTTGGATTTTCCAAGGCACCGTCGCGAATCATCAAGGAAGCGCCACCGGGCAAACGTTCTTCGGCCGGTTGAAAAACCAACTTGATCGTTCCTCCAAAATTTCCTTTTTCCAATTGCAAAATGCGGGCGGCTCCCAACAAACACGAAGTGTGAACGTCGTGCCCGCAAGCATGCATCACCCCCGGCTTGGTCGATTTGTAGGGAACATCGTTGGCTTCTAAAATGGGAAGCGCGTCCATATCGCCCCTCAGGGCCACTACCCGATCGCCGGGTAAATCGCCTTTGATCAAGGCCACAATTCCCGTATCAGCGAATCCGGTTTCGAACGGAATTCCCCATTCTTTGAGCTGATTTTGAACGAATTTCGACGTTTCAAACTCTTCGTATGAAAGTTCGGGATGCATGTGCAAATGCCTACGAAATCCACGAATGGTTTCGAGCAATTCGTGGGAATGCTGTCGAATGCGTTCAATCATCATCATCGTTTTCAGGATTACGGAGTTCATCCACTTTCTCGGGATCGAGCAGCAAATCAACCCGATCGGCGACCAAATAGGCTTGGGGGAATTCTTTTTTCAGCAACGCAACCGAGCCCAAGGCTTCGAACCGATTGCGAAAATCGCCGGCTCGCAAACGAAAGTAAGGCTGTTGAAACTCAACGTACCACTTCATCTGCGGGTATTTTTTGGTAAGATCGGCTTGCATTTTTAAGATGCCTGCTCGTTCGGTGGCTTGGGATACTTGGATGCGAAAGCCATCGTTCTCTTGATCGCGTTTATTGTTTTTGATGAAGCTCTGTTCCATTTTCTCCAACCGCGGATCGGCCACCACTTCTACCCGGCCCATGGGTTGGGAGAAAGCGGCTAGGCTGATGCCTAAAAAGAAAAGGAGAAGCAGGTTTTTCATCAATCTTCCAATAATTTTCCGTGGCAGTGTTTGAATTTCTTACCGCTTCCGCAAGGACAAGCATCGTTGCGCCCAACTCTTGGTCCCGCAACGATGGGCTGTGCACGTGGTGCTGCCGGTTGCTGGGGCGGGACAATACTCGCCGTGGAGGATGACGTGTATTGTTGCGGAGGTGCTGCACGGCGAGCCGGAGCTTGCTGTGGTGCTTCTTCCGGTGCATGTTCGTTATCGGGAATGTGCGCTTTCGAAAGTAGCTGAATCACATCCTGACGCAATTGCCCAACCATGTCGCTGAACAAGTTATATGCCTCCAATTTATAAATCAACAAAGGATCTTTCTGTTCGTACACCACGTTTTGAACCGATGATTTCAAATCGTCCATGTCGCGCAAGTGCTTCATCCATTTTTCATCGATCATGCCTAAAACCACCGCTTTTTCAAAGTCGCGGATGAGGTTTTTGGAACCGGTTTCTACCGCTTCGGCCAAATTCACTGGAATTTGAATGCCTCGATTTCCGGTTTGCATGGGAACGATCACGTTTTCAATTTGCTCACCGGGCTCGGCATGAATCTGTTCCATGAACGGATGAACGGCGTGGCACAAACGTTGAGATTTGTCTTGGTAGTGGCGGTAAACCTCCAAGAACAATCGCTCGCCCAAATCGGCTTGTTTGCCGGTGCGCAATTGATCGGCCGTGATGGAAGTTTCAATTCCGAGCTGGCGAATCACTTCCAACGTGAACGTTTCGTGATCGGTTCCGCCGGCGAATTGGCCTGCCAATTCGTAGGTTTGATCGGCAAATAAATCGGCGATATCAATTTGAAGGCGGTCGCCAAACAAAGCGTTGCGGCGGCGTTTGTAAATCACCTCCCTTTGAGCGTTCATCACATCGTCGTACTCCAACAAACGTTTTCTCGTACCGAAGTTATTTTCCTCTACTTTTTTCTGAGCGCGTTCAATGGAGTTGGAAATCAAGCGGTGTTGAATCACTTCTCCTTCTTTGTAACCGAAACGGTCCATGGTGGCGGCGATCCGCTCGGAACCGAACAAACGCATCAAGTTATCTTCCAAAGAAACAAAGAACTGGGAAGACCCTGGATCTCCCTGACGTCCGGCACGTCCGCGCAGCTGACGATCCACCCGGCGGGATTCGTGGCGTTCGGTACCAATGATGGCCAAACCGCCGGCTTCTTTCACCCCAGCTCCCAACTTGATGTCGGTACCACGACCGGCCATGTTGGTGGCAATGGTAACCGCTCCAGCCTGACCAGCCTCCGCAACGATTTCGGCTTCTTGCTGGTGCTTTTTGGCGTTCAAAACGTTATGTTTGATCTTCCGCATCGAAAGAATGCGGCTCAACAATTCCGAAATTTCCACCGAGGTGGTACCCACCAACACTGGTCGCCCGGCTTCCACCAAACGAACCACTTCTTCTACCACGGCGTTGTATTTTTCACGGGCTGTTTTGTACACCAAATCGTCCATGTCTTTGCGGGAAATTCCACGATTGGGAGGAATGGTCACCACGTCGAGTTTGTAAATCTGCCAGAACTCTCCTGCTTCCGTTTCCGCGGTACCGGTCATACCGGCCAGCTTATGGTACATGCGGAAGTAATTTTGAAGGGTAACGGTGGCAAACGTTTGCGTAGCCGCCTCCACTTTTACATTTTCTTTGGCTTCGATGGCTTGGTGCAAACCGTCGGAGTAACGGCGACCATCCAACACACGGCCGGTTTGTTCATCTACAATTTTTACCTTGTTTTCTTCTACGATGTACTCCACATCTTTTTCGAACAAGGTGTAGGCTTTCAAAAGTTGGTGAAGAACGTGAACGCGATCGGCCTTAACGCCGTAATCGGTCAACAATTCATCTTTGGCATTGGCTTTTTCCTCGGCTGTGCCTTCCATTTTTTCAATTCGGGCGATTTCAGTGCCGATGTTGGGAAGCACGAAAAGGGAACCGTCGCCGGTGTACGAGGCCATCAACTGAATTCCTTTTTCAGTCAATTCAACGGAGTTGTGTTTTTCATCGATCACGAAGAACAATTCCGCATCTACTTTTTTCATTTCTTTCCCCTGATCTTGCATGTGGGTGGCTTCCACTTTCTGAAGGACCGTTTTAATGCCGGGCTCGGAAAGGAATTTGATCAAAGGTTTGTTTTTGGGAAGACCGCGGTAGGCACGCAACAACGGGAAACCAAAATCTTTGTCGCCGGCGTCGTGGCCTTTTTTGGCTTCAGCCAACAAAGCGGTAACCTTGTTTCGCTGTTCGGTCATCAATTTCTCTACGAACGCTTTCAATTGGATGAAGGATTCTCCGTCTCCACCCTTGGGAACCGGACCTGAAATGATCAAGGGCGTTCTCGCTTCGTCGATCAAAACGCTATCCACCTCATCCACCATGGCGAAATGGTGTTTGCGTTGCACCAACTCATCGGGATGGGTGGCCATGTTGTCGCGAAGGTAATCGAAACCAAATTCGTTGTTGGTTCCGTAAACAATGTCGGCGTGATACGCCTGTCGGCGGCGAGCCGTATTGGGTTGGTGTTTGTCAACGCAATCCACCGTTAATCCGTGGAATTGGAACAGTGGTGCATTCCATTCGGAGTCACGACGGGCGAGGTAATCGTTCACGGTAACGAGGTGAACACCTTGTCCGCTGAGGGCGTTGAGGTAGGCTGGAAGCGTAGAAACCAAGGTTTTTCCTTCCCCGGTGGCCATTTCTGATATTTTGCCTAAGTGCAAAACCACGCCACCGATCAACTGAACATCGTAGTGAATCATGTTCCAAACGACTTCGTTTCCAGCGGCCAGCCAGGTATTGCTCCAAGCGGCTTTTCCATCTTCGATGGTCACGTTGGAGTGTTGAGCTGCGTATTCGTGGTCGTATTCGGTGGCAGAAACCACCAATTTTCCGTTTTCGGTGTAGCGACGAGCTGTTTCTTTCACCACGGCGAATGCTTTAGGAAGGATTTCAAGGAGTTTCTTCTCCAAGGCTTGGTCGCGATCTTTGGCCAAAGCATCGATTTGGTCGAACAAGGCAATTTTCTCATCTTGTTGTTCCAAAGAAAGGTGATGGACTTCTTCTTTCAATTTGGAAATTTTTCCATCGATCTCGGCCAAGGCTGCTGAAATTTCGAGTTTGAAATGACGGGTTTGGTGGCGAAGCTCATCGTCGGAAATAGAAGACAATTTGGCATATTCGGCCTTAATGGCTTCAACATAAGGCATCACTTCTTTGATATCGCGATCGCTCTTGGTACCGAAGATTTTCTTAATGGTAGAATTTACAAAAGAAAGCATAACGTTGTATTAGTCGCTGGTAAACAACAAAGATAAAGCCAAGTGATGAAAGGGCGAACATTTGTCGCACGGAATTCTATCTTTGTCAGATGGAGTCCATGAAAAACTTGATTCGCGACGTGGCCGATTGGCCAAAACCCGGAGTAGGATTTAAAGATATTACGCCTTTGCTGGCTTCACCGCATTTTCCACGGGTGATCGATGCCTTGGAAAAATTAACAGCACGACCCGATTTTTACGTAGGCATTGAATCGAGGGGATTTCTATTTGCCTCGGCACTTGCTCAAAAAACGGGAGCTGGGTTGTTGTTATGCAGAAAAAAAGGAAAACTCCCCCCGCCAACGGTAGCAACTTCCTACAGTTTGGAATACGGGGAAGATGTTTTGGAAATGCAGCCCGGAACGGGCACCGTGGTGATTGTTGATGACGTTTTCGCTACCGGAGGAACCATGCGTGCGGCCACCGAATTGTGCGCTCAAGCCGGGTACACGGTGGTGGACCGATTGGTCTTGATCGATTTGTTGTTCCTGCACCCGGAAGTAGAGGTGAAGAGCTTGATTCAGTATGACTAAGCTGTTGGTGGTGATGGCTTTGCCGGAAGAAGGGGGTTCAAATGCTCCTTTCCCCGTTGTTTTCACCGGTTGCGGAAAAGTAAACGCTGCGTTGAACTTGGCGCGCGGCATTCAACAATTCCAACCCGATTGGGTCATCAATTTCGGCAGCGCGGGCGGAGTAACCGTGCCTCAAGGATCGTGGGTGAACGTTACTCAATTTCTTCAGCACGATATGGATGCTACGCCGTTGGGATTCGATCCCTACGCCACTCCGTTCGAGGATGGTCCAGTAGTTTTGGAGGTACCGAATCGGTTGGAGGGAGTTTGGGGAGATGGGAAAACCTGCGCCACTGGAGATCGGTTCATGGAAAGTTCGGAAGGCGCGAGGTGGGATGTGGTGGATATGGAAGCGTATGCTTTTGCAAAAACGTGCGCTGCCTTCGGCATTCCGTTCAGTTGCGTGAAATACATCAGCGATGGGGCCAACGAAAACAGCTCGACCGATTGGACTTCGGAAGCCGGTCGTGGGTGGGACGGTTTTTTGGAGGGGATTAAATCTTTTCTATAAAACATCTTTTCTTTTTCTTTTCAAGTCTTATCTTTCAGAAAAAATAAATCCATGAATTTTCTTCCTATTATTTTGATCGGTTTGGGCGTGATGATTCTCGCTACCGGATTAAAAACCGTTCAACAAGGCACCATTGCGGTGGTAACTTCTTTCGGCAAATACCGCAGAATTTTACGTCCGGGCTTGAATTTGGTGATTCCCGTGATTGAACAAATTTTCCGACGCGTTTCTACCCAGAACCGTTCGGTAGAATTGGAGTTTCAGGCCGTTACCCAGGACCAAGCCAACGTGTATTTCAAGTCGATGTTGCTGTTCGCCGTGGTGGATGAGCAGGAAGAGACGGTAAAGAAGGTTGCCTTTAAATTTATTGATGAACGTTCGCTGATGCAGGCGTTGAT
>CANHCV010000079.1 GCA_947459245.1 Bacteroidota bacterium | reverse complement strand
TCTAAAACCTCTTTGATGTTTTGTCGATTCGAAACGCCAATGGTATCGCTCACGGCGAAAATCACCGGACCAATTTCCGATATTCGGTTCGCCCATTGCTGAACCACCTCTACCGAAAAATCATCTCCGTAGGGATTTCCAAAACCCATGCTTAAATACACCACCACATCTTTTCCAGCCCCATGGGCCAATTTCCAAATATGACCAATGCGCTCCAACGCTTCTTCTTGAGACGCGTGCGTATTGCGCATTTGAAATTCCGGAGAAATGCTAAATGGAAAACCCAATGCCTGAATCCCTTCAAATCCGCAAGCGGTTTCTGCTCCACGTTCGTTTCCAACAATGGCCAACAACTTGGTTTTGCTGTTTTTCCAATTTAATTTTTCGTAAACCTCCGCCGTATCAGCCATCTGCGGAATGGCTTTGGGAGAAACAAAACTTCCGAAGTCCAAGGTGTCGAATCCCACTTCCAGCAGCAAATTCAAGTATTCTACTTTTTCAGCCGTAGGAATAAGGCGGGAAAAACCCTGCATGGCATCGCGTGGACATTCAACAAGTTTCATTTTTTTTCTTTGGAATGATGATGGAGCAAAATTACCTCAAATTTCTGTATTATTTTCGCCGGAAATTTATTCTAAACCTCCCGTTATGAACGAGAACCTCAACGAAAATGAGATGGAAAACATCTCCCAAAATCAGCCCGAAGCTGATCTTCCTCAAAATTCAGTGGAAACTCCAGCTGAATCCATGGTTGAACCTACCGAAACCCCAGCTGAGGAAGCTGTAGCGGAAGTTTTGGAAGAAGAAGCTCCTGCCGAAGAGGTGGTTGCTGAAGCCCCAGAAGTAATGGTGCAAGAAGAAACTTCTACGGAAGAAATGCTTGCCGAAACGCCTGCTGAAGAAATCGTAGCAGAAGAAATCGCAGCAGAAGCACCGGTAGAAGAAATCGCAGCTCCAGTAACTGCAGCGGTAACCGAAGAAGTGGAAACCATTGCCGACGATGATGAACACGGCTTGGCGGAGTTCGCTGAAGCTGCCAACGACGATGCCGATTTGGAATCGAAAACCAAAAAAGAGTTGTTGGAAGAATTCTTCAACGTTACCAAAGAAGGAAATCCACTCGACGCACGTGCTCGTGTAAACCGATTGAAAAACATTTTGTTGGATCGCTTCAACCACGAGAAGCAGCAACGTCTTCGCGCTTTCACCGACTTGGGTAACCTGGCCGAAGACTTCGACAATGTTGATCCCGAAAAGGAAAAGTTCGACGCGGCCTTAACCCATTACCGCAATCGTTTGCAAACCGAACGCGATAACCGCGAACGTTCACGTCAGCTCAATAAAAAACAACGCGAGAACCTGATCATCTCCATGCGTCAGGCCCTCACGGCCGAAGATCCGAACGAAGGAATCAACGAATTCCGTCGTTTGCAAGACGAATGGCGACAGATGCCTTCTGTTCCAGGGCTTAACGCACAGGAATTGTGGGACAATTACCACGCGTTGAATGAAAAATTCTACGATAACTTAAAAATCAACCGTGAGCTTCGTGATTTGGACATGCAGAAAAACCTGCGTGCTAAATTGGATTTGTGCGATCAAGCCGAATCGCTCATCGTTCACGAAAATATGGCTGAAGCAAGCCGTAAACTCAATGAATTGTTTGCTTTGTGGAAAGAAATTGGTCCGGTTAATCCCGCCCAACGTCAAGAAGTTTGGGATCGATTCAAATCGGCTTCCGATAAAATTCACGATCGCAGAAAGGAATACATCGAGCAACTGGAGCAAGCTCGCGCCAATAACGCCGCATTGAAAACGGCTTTGTGCGAAGCGGTAGAAGCCATTGCGGCGAATTCCGAAGAAAATAAAAAGAATTGGAAAAACGCTACTGAACAAGTAGAAGCCATTTTTGAACAGTGGAAGAAAACTGGTCCTGCAGCTAAAGAAGAAAACGAAGCCCTTTGGGGACGTTTCAAAGGAGCAAGAAACGTGTTTTTCAATGCGAAGAACGACCACTTCCGTTCCGCTCGTCAAGAACAAATCAATAACCTGAACCGCAAAAAAGAACTTTGCGTTCATGCTGAAGCATTGATGGATAGCAACGATTGGAAAAACACCACCAACGAATACTTGCGCCTTCAGGCAGAATGGAAGAAAATTGGTCCCGTTCCACGCGAACAATCCGACGAAATTTGGAAGCGTTTCCGCACTTCTTGCGATTGGTTCTTCCAAAAGAAAAATGAGTATTTCTCTTCCTTGGATTCGGTAAAAGCCGAAAATTATACCAAGAAGTTGGCCTTGATGGAAGAAATCAAAGCTTTTCAAGTTTCCGAGAATCCAGGAAAGGATATCGAGCAGTTGAAGGCCTTCCAAAATACTTGGTTCGAATTGGGTCAAGTTCCTCAAGACAAGCGAGAAGCATTGCAAAATGATTACCGCGCTTTGATCGACGGACACTTCAGTTCCATTAAAATGAATCAGGCCGACAAGCATCGTTTGCAATTCCAGAATCGTTTAGAGTCGTTGAAAGAATCGGGCGATCAAGCCATGCGCAAAGAAGAGCAAGTGCTTCGCCAGAAAATCGATAAAATTTCGAATGACATTGCTTTGTACGAAAACAATATTCAGTTTTTCGCCAACAGCAAAAACATCGATGCGCTTCGCGCCGAGGTAGACAAGAAAATTCGTGTGGCTCAGGTCGAAATAGGGCAATTGAAAGATCAGTTGCGCATGATTCGTGAAGCCAACAAGAAAGATCAATAATGTTCTTCCTCCAAGAGGCCCGCATTGAGAAAATGATTGTTCACCGCGTTGGAAACAAGGCGAGGGAAGAGTCGTGCTTTTTTTCGGAACACGTTACGCCTTTGAGCGATGATACCCTTTCCGACTTGTTGCGGGCCTATTTTACGGCTCCGTTCAAGGTGGAAGATTACCACCATTTCTATCACCCTGATGACATTGAGTTCAATGCAGTATTTACGTACGCCCGAACTCTTTTTCAAAATTCGGAATCGTTTTACGATGTATCGGTAAAGCTTGCCAAACATCTGTTTGAGCAAAGCCTTCATCCCAACATCAAGAGCGGTGAATTGTACGTGGTATTGATGGATGGGGTAGTGGTTGATGGCAATGAAACCCAAGCGCTGGGAATCTTCAAAAGTGAAAACAAAGACACGTTCTTAAAGATCAATGTGATGGGTTCTGCGCTTACTTTGGGTGCAGAAGAGGGGATCAACATCAATAAATTGGACAAAGGCTGCATCATTTTTAACTTGGATGAAGAATCGGGTTACAACGCGTTGGTGGTTGATATGACCGCCCGCGATGGAGAGGCAGTGTTTTGGAAAGATTCGTTCTTGAAGGTGATGGAGAGCAAAACTTCGTTCAGTCAAACCACCCAATTCGTTCGTTTTGCTTCCAATTTTATTCAGCACGATATGCCAGAGCATTTCGAACTGGATCGGGCCGATCAAGTTGCTTTGCTGAATCGGACCCAAGAATTTCTAAAAAGTAAGGATCTGTTCAAAATGGATGAGTATGCTGAAGAAATCATTCAGCAGCCTGAAGTGGTTGAACGATTCAAAACCTTTCAGAAATTGTACGAAGATTCGCGCGATTTTACTTTTGATGATGAGTTAGAGGTGAATGAAGTAGCTTTAAAGAAAAATGCCCGAGCGTTCAAGTCCATCATCAAATTGGATAAGAATTTTCACATTTACATTCATGGAAACAGGGATTTGGTGAAGAAAGGCGAGGACCAACAAACCGGAATGAAGTATTACCAGTTGTATTATCGGGAGGAAATTTAATGTTTGTGAATTGGAACGAAATGCCCGAGCACGCTCGACTGTGGAATTACACCAGTTCCCGTTTGCTCGGAGAAGATGAGGTGGCGGCCCTTGCGGTTGCATGCCATAAGTTTTGCAACGAATGGGCCGCTCACGGAAGTCCGTTATCGGCCTCGTTTCAAATTGAACACGCGTGCATTCTTCGATTCGCGGTGGATGAGTCAACCCACGCAGCCAGCGGTTGCAGCATCGATGCTTCGGTGAAGTTGGTGAAGGAATGGGAAGAGAACTTCAAGATTGGTTTTTTCAACCGAATGCTTTCCGTTCCCGTTTTGGGGAGTGAAACCCGGCCTTTCGAGTTGGATGGGTTGAAACATGCCTACGAGGCCGGGATCATCGATGAAGAAACCCTCATCTCCAACACCACCGCTGTTCAAATGCTTCACCTGAACCACGCATCTGCATTGCCCCTCCATCGTTGGTGGGCTTATTCTCGTTTGAAGTAACGTTATTTTAGTCGAATTTTCTGACCGGGTTTCAATTTCCCGTTGCCGTTTAGGGCTTTCAATTTCGTGAGGGGCACTCCCGTTTTTTTCGAAATGACCGATAGGTTGTCCCCTGATTTTACGACGTAAACCGATTTTTTGGTTGGGGCTGGTTTTGGTTTGCTGGCTTTGGGGACTTGTTTTTCGGGAAGTTCGATGGCCAGCATTTCTTCCAATTGAACAATGGAATCTTCCAAGGGGATGCTGCTATCTTCCAGAGCTTCTCGGTACAACCCCGGTTCGTTGGGAACGGTATAATGGGTGCTGAACGCTTTGGGATAAATATCGATGTAATGATCGGCCAAAATGTAGAGGGAAGAATCATTTTTGCGATGTTGGAACAACCATTCGTAGAGTTCTGGTTTGTTAAACGCACGAGCATACTCACCGTGTCCAAAGGTTTCGTGCTCGTCGAAGAAAAGTCGGTGAAACGGATTGCATTGGGTAATGGCTTCAGCCATTTGCATGGAACGATTGAAGGGTACAGCACGATCTTGTTTTCCGTGCATGATCCAGAAAGGAATTTTTGAAAGGTTGCAAGCGTCCCGGGATTGTCCGCCTCCGCACATGGCAATGCCGGCAGCCACGCGGTACCAGTATCTTCCGCAATAATCCATGGTTCCGAATCCACCTAAACTCATGCCAATAACATAAATGCGATTGGTGTCGATTTTCGGATAGGTTTTGATGAGTTTATTGAGGAGTTGATTAATTTTTGCAGGATTCCAAGAAGTTCCCATGGGAGTTTGGGGTTCAACGAGGTAACAAGGAAGATGGAGTCCTTTCCGCATGGCGTAAACGGGGCCGTATTGGTACAGTTTTTTGAGATTTCGTCCGCTTAAACTTTTGCCGTGAAGGAAGATGATGAGAGGAATTTTCTTTTGTTGGTTAACCTCAGCTGGGGTGAAGAAAAGGTAGGGGTAGGGAGAAGCTTTGGGGAAAGATCGAACCTGTGCTTGGGAGAAGCAGCAGCCAAGGAAGATGAAAAGAAGGAGGAAAAACGATTTCAAAATGCTTCGGTTACCATGATGTAATAGGCAGATGAGCGCCGACCGATTCCGTAATCCATCCTGAAGTTCAGGCGCTCTGCCGGATTGATGGTGAATCGAAGACCGGTTCCCAACGAAAACTTGAGGTCGTTCAAATTTAGATCGGTCAACTCGTTGAAAACGTCACCAACTCCGCCAAAAACAACCATACCCAATCGTTTGTAAATGGGGAAACGCGCTTCCGCTTGAATTCCGATCATGTGGTGATCGCGGTAGCGGTTCGAGGCATATCCACGTAGAATTCCGTCGCTGCCCAAACGAGCCATATCGAGAAAGGGAACTTGCCCAAAATTGAGGTTGGCGATGCCTTGAATGGCGAGGATGTGATTATTCTTCCATTCAAAATACTGTCGGTATTCGAGGTTGATGTTGGTGTAGTGAAAAGAACTCCCCAACCAATCGTGATTGAAGTAGGTGGAAAACTCGAATAGTTTTCCGTGATGGGCATTGATTACGTTATCTCGGGAATCGAAAGTGAGCAAACCTCCCAACGCAGAACCAATTCCGCCTTTGTTTCCAATGATGTTTTGTTGGATGAGCGCACCTTGGGGTTGGAGTTGAAAACCAAATTCATTTTCAAACTGATAATCCAATCCCAAAAACCAGTGTTTTTTTATTTGCTTCATTCCCAAGAGTTTAATCTTGAATAGGTCGTAGGAATAAGCTTCCATGTTTGTTTCTAAGCTTTGATTTCCAATGCCGTAGAATTTGTCGGGAAAATTTCGGTAACGAATTTCTCCCTTCGTTAAATAAGTTTCATGATTAGAGAAAATATTCCACTCGGCCCAAAGATCGGTTTGTTTGTTTTGGGTATAATCTCCAATAGCTTTCACGTAAGAAAGTCGGGTATCAAGCAGGGAATCGGTATGCCCGGTATTGAAGTAAACAACGCCAGCCAATCCAGCAGCCCAACGGGTGTCGGGGGTATAGTACAATAGTGGAAGGGCGAAAAAACCTTGTTTTCGGTGAACGGTATCGTTTTGTAAAAAAGCAAGTCCTCTTTTCAATCGAGGCTTTTGATTTTGACTGAAAGAAAAGGATCCGAGAATGAAAATAAAGAAAAACCCAAAAAGAAATCGCATCAATGCAAAATTAAGGATTTAGAGAGGAAAAAGTTTTTTTTAGGGGGAATGGTAAGCTGAAACTTTTTTAAAATTGAAATGTAAAAAAAAACCGAAGCAATGGGAACAGACCCAAATCACTTCTGAATTCAATCTTCGTAGTTATTCTTCCAATGATGGGAACATCTGAAAAAATCCAAAACTGTTTGGAGGAATAGTGATTGAAAGATAATTCCCAAAGCCATCGATGATTATTTTGGGGTCTTTTGAAGAAACAGTTGAATTCAATGTTATCGCGCCATTTGGAGAAATTAATTGCACTTTCTGAACGATATCTGACTGATATCCGCTACCAAGAAATTGATCATTTTTTGCCATCAAAACGAGGGAATCGTAGGAATAATTACCGATCAACATTAACGCCATTTTAATTTGCGAAGAAAGCAGTAAATTGAGTTGTTTGATTAAGATAAAATGCGGCAACATCTATTTTGAGCCAAATTTGTTCAGTTTTGTTTTCGGAACTTTTTGGGTTCGTTTTTCTACCCATTGGATGACTCGCTTCGCTCGTGATCTCCAGGGGGAAGCGATTCAAATCCATTTCAAAGCCAGCTAATTGCTTAACAGACTCAGCCAAATGGGAATAGAACTAAACTAAAAACTTTCCAAAGAAGAAATAAATACTTACCTTTGGCGTTAGTAACGTAAATCGTAACGAATGATCAAAAGTTTTGGAGATAAAGAATCCGAGAAAATTTGGAATGGAATTCGTTCGAAAAAATTGCCAAACGAAATTCAAGATGTTGCGCGTCGGAAATTTAGAATGATCAATAACGCTCAGGATGTTAATGATCTTCGCATTCCTCCTGCAAACAGACTGGAAAAATTGAAAGGGGATCTTCAAGATTATTACAGCATTCGGATCAACAATCAATGGAGAATCATCCTCAAATGGATCAACAATGATGCATATGAAATAAGAATTGTAGATTATCATAAAAACAACGGATATGGAAAAGCTAAAAAATATTCACCCAGGTGAAATCCTGCTCGAGGAATTCTTAATTCCTATGGAGACCTCCGCTTATCGTTTGGCTAAGGAAACTTTTCTTCCGCAGACCCGTATTTCTGAAATCATCAAGGGTAATCGAAGAATCACTGCTGACACTGCGATTCGGTTTTCCAAATTTTTCGGAACAAGCGCTAAGTTTTGGTTAGGGCTTCAAGATGATTATGATTTAGAGGAGGAGCGAAGTCAAAAAGAACAAGAGTTCAATAGTATCAAACCCATAGAGGGAAACGCGGCTTAACAGGAGTCGAGTAATCGTCCGAATTGTACTTCAAAGAATCGATAAATTTTCATCGACTCAGGTTTATTTTCGGAGAAATGATCTTGTTCAAATCGGGCCGTTTGCCTAATCTCCAATCGATGGAAGGGGCATTCAAAACATCAATGGATGATTTCCGTTTTTCAACCATTGGTTACGCAATTTCAAAGCCAGCTGCTTCGCAGCTAAGGCTGTTTGGATCTTCCTGTAACTGTGGGATGACTCGCTTCGCTCGTGATCCCTAAGTGGGGGAGCGATTCAAAACAATTTCAAAGCCAGCTGCTTCGCAGCTAAGGCTTTTTGAGAATCTTGATGTATCGCGGGATGACTCGCTTCGCTCGTGATCCCTGAGTGGGGGAGCGATTCAAAACAATTTCAAAGCCGGCTGCTTCGCAGCTAAGGCTTTT
>CANHCV010000078.1 GCA_947459245.1 Bacteroidota bacterium | reverse complement strand
TGGATACCAATGGGTGAGGACAAAAACTCGCATGCGTTAGAATAATCCACGCGAATTTTGCAAAGAAATTTGGTTTTTGCGCACTTTGAAATACAATTCCAACACTTTTTCGCGGGATTCTACCCACTTCGCTTCGCGGTTATTGATCAAAAAAACCGAACCATCACCTTGAAGTAAACGAATTTGTTCCACATCGTACAATTGTTTGAAGCGATTCATTTGTTCCACCGCCAATTGGGTTTGCCGATTAAAAATTCCAGAAAGCTCCGCATACGTTTCGATTTTCACGCGGATATCATTTTTCTTTTGGAATCTCTTTGCCTCCAATTCTTGTTTTTTGATGGTAGAAATTTGAACGCCACCCCGAGCAGAACGCAACAAGATGGGGAAAGCCGCGGAACCGCCCCATTTGTAACCTTCTTCGAAATACGTCCCAATTTGGGCGGGATTTCCACTGAGCAAATTGTACTTTACTTTCAATTCTGGACGTAAACTTTCTTTCTTTAATTTGATTTCAACCTCCTGCATGGCGATTTCGGCATCCAAGGCTTTTAAAAGGGGATGTTGGTCCAACCCCGTTATCCATTGAGAGAGTAAATCAAGATTTACCGCAGTAAGTGCCGCAAGCTGGATGCTCTGTGGAATGGTTTCTGATGACAATTGATCAGGTACCAATCCATCTTTCCACAAATAGGCTTCGATCATATTGGTGGCGGCCAAATATTCTGCTTTCGCCTGTTCAACGTTAATTTGGCGCAACTGCCATTGGGCATAGGCCTCTACAGTATCGATGGTGGGCCGGTCGCCTTGTTGCAAGGCTCCACGAATGAGCCCCAGTCGCTGAAAAGCCAAAGCGCTCGCCTCTTCGTACAACGCCAATTTTTCTTTTGTAAGGGCCCAATTCCAATAATCCATTTCCGCTTGAGCCAATAAATCGCTCAACATCATTTGAATTTGAAAGGGAGCGGCATCCCGTAAGAGCAATGCTTGCCGAAGGGAAGCCCTACGCGCATCGATGAGCAAACCTTTGCCTAAATTAACGCCAATTCCCATGTTTCCTAATCCTGTACTGGGTGTTTTATCCTCTGGATTGACGAATGTTCCCGCATTTTGTTCCCAACCCATGGAGAATTCTACGGGGCTTCGGGTGGGGAGCAGCAAACCGGTTTCCAAAAGGTTGAAATATTGTGTTCCCGAGAAGGTTTTCTGGTTTAATTTTCCTTGAAGAGCTGGATCAAAAGCGCCGCGGGCCTGCATCACGGTGGCATTCGCTTTATTGTCAACCAAACCCGCAGCAAATGCAATGGGATGGTGTTGCTTGACCTGTTCTACAAAAGCATCGCGGGTTAAGATTTGGTTTGTTTGACCATGCATTCCAATCGCAGAAAAAAGAAAAAGTAGTCCGAAAATGCGCATCATTTTTCTTTTTTAATCGATTCTTTTCCAGCTTGTTCAGAAGGTTTGTAGTACTCGGGAGGGAAGCCATTGATGTTTCGCCAAAGTTCATACCAAATGGGAACGTCTTTCAGCAGACCAATTCCGTTCGCTCCGGTTCCTACTTTCAACAAATTGGGCCAGGGCTTATCGGTTGAATCGGGGGCAATGAGCAAACGATATTTGCCATTTTCGCTGATCGTTTGGTCGATGGCTACCACAACTCCGCCAAACGTTCCAAACGAAACGCCGGGCCATCCGCCAAAAACCAACGCCGGCCAACCATCGAACAGCAACCGAACTTTCTGTCCTTTTTCTACCAAGGCCACGTTCAGGGGTTCGATGTACATTTCAGCAGCAATTTTGAAAGGATAGGGTTGAATTTCAACCAATGGTGTTCCTTCCTTAATTACCTCGCCAATGCCCGATTTCAGGGCTTTTACCACGTAACCATCTTGAGGGGCGAGTACGTAATAATTTTGGGTGCGAATGGAGTAATTGGAGCGTTGAATGCGCATTTTGGAAACGGTGGCTTCACCGTCGAAAATCTGAGATTCCAGGGCAAATCGATCGGCTTGGTTGTACGCCAATTTCTGTTCAAATTCGTTGTTTAAATTATTCAGTTGAAGTTGAGCGTTGATCCATTCGTTTTCCGCGGTGATGTAATTGTTCAACATCGCCGTTTTGTCGGTCATTGCTTGTTGATAGGAAGCTTTTTTCGATTCAAATTCGGCCAAGGATTTGATGCCATCTTTGTACATTTTTTCAAAGGCCTCAATTTGTCTTTTCGCGATGACCAATTTCACCTCCGCTTCCACAATTTTTGCCGAATCAGAAATCATTTTTGCCCGGGTTTGCTTCACTTTGTTCCGCAATTGAGCTGTTTTCAAAACCTGATCTCGTTCGATGGCTCTGTACTGATTTTCAAGGGCTTTGAGTTTCGATTGGTACGATCCAATTCCCTTTTCTTTCGAAAGAATCTGATCATCAGTTCGAGGGACAAGGTTGGGATCCAAATAATCTTCTTTCACCTCTGAAATGAACAACATGGTATCTCCCTTTTTAACCCGCTGTCCTTCCGAAACGTACCATTTTTCAATTCTACCTGGAATGATGGAATTGAGGGTTTGTGGACGTTCGCTGGGGTTTAACGTGGTGAGTTTTCCCTTACCCCTAAAGTTTTGGGTCCAAGGTAAAAAGAGGGTAATGAACAGGAGGATGAGCGCAAATCTTCCAGTGACTTTGAAAATTGCTTTCGGTTGACGTTCAAAAATGTGGTTGTAAGCGTTGTAACGGTGGCGATGTCCCATATCAATAAACCATTAACTCGGTGTAGAACGATTGTTTTTCAGCTTCCTCTAATCGGAATACGCCCCCAACTTTTCCTTTTTCAAGATAAAGAATTTGATCGCATCGCAGCATAAAATCATGATGATGGATGGAAGCGACCAACGTCCACGGGCGGTCTGCTCGGGTGAGGTAATCCAAAATTTTGCTTCTTTCGCTTCGGGTTAAGGTTACCAACGTTGCATCGATTAAAAGGAGGGAAGGTTGAGTTACCACGCCACGGGCCAAGGAAATTTTCATGGCCAAGGAACGTGGAAGCCCGGGGGCTCCTGGCGTTAGAGAAGTATCCAATCCCTTCGGCAATCGCTGCAAATCGTCCCAGCATCCCAATCCTTCGCAAGCTTCTCGAATGGATTGATCGGTTACTCCTGGTCTTCCTAAACTGATGTTTTCTCGAACAGATCCCGCAAAAATATCGGTATCTTCAATGATTTCTCCGATGCGGGATCGAAGTGAATCCATCTGCAAAGCTTCAACGCGAATGCCGGAATACTTCAGTACACCGGTGGTATCGGGAACACGTGTCCCCAATAAATTGATCAAGGTTGTTTTACCCGAACCGTTCGCACCCACAATACCAACGATCTCTTTTCCTTTAATTTCAGCAGAAAAAGACATGGTCGTAGGCGGAACTCCAACTTGATCCAAGGAAATGGAGATGGAACCCGGGGTAATTTCAGTTGTTCCGGAATACTCGGCCAACGGTAAATCGGCAATGCCACCCAGTTTTTCAACCGCCGTAAGTGTATCGTAAATCGGATCGATGCAAAAAATGATTTTTTCTACCGATTGAATCACCAAAACCATCACAATTTCGGAAGCCACAAATTGGCCAATGCTGATCATTTCATTGAAAACCAAGTAGGTTCCTAGCATGATTAACCCAGAAACGGTAATGATTTTGAATCCGATGAGCATGATGTAGTGATTCCTCAAAATCTTGTAATGCTCGGTGCGGTAATCAACGTATTGTTCAACAAGGGCATTCGATTTTTGAACCGGAAGATTGGGTGCGCCCGATAGTTTGAAAACATCGATGAAACGGGCAACTTCTTCCAGCCAGTAAACCATGGCATACTTGGAAGAAGATTCTCCAAGGCTGGATTTCATTCCATTCGGTCCCATAATCCGAAATGCAACGATGATGGTCCCGATCGATGCCAAACCAAAAACGATGAACAACGGATGGTAAAAGGATAGAAGTAATAAACCAAAAAAGACCTGCAGCAGCGCCGAGAAAAAGTCGATTAATACCTTTGAAAGAGATTTTTGAATGGTTAAAACCTCGAAAAAACGGTTTACCATTTCGGGAGCATGATGCTCATCTGACCTCCAGCGAGGAATGCGCTCGGTAAAGTCAAAACCAATGCGAGCAAACAATCGTTGTTGCAAGGTTTCATTGATATTCAATTGGGTAAGCGTTAGGTTTCCGGAAATGAGCAAGCCCACCAACAAAAAACTTAATAACACCCAAAGCGATGCCGAAGCCTGTCCTGCTTGAATGAACGTAAAGATGGCTTGGATGCAAAGTGGTACGACTAGGCCAAATAATCCAGATAAAATGGAGACCCAATACAAACGTTTAATGAAGGCGCGCTCGGGCTTCAATAAGCGAAACAAGCGGCGAATTGGTTTACCGTAAAGCCCTTTTAGGGAAGATAAGTCAAGGGTATGCATACGTTAATAACAAAAATTGAATCCAAAAGGTTGGAACAGGTTAGAAAGATAAGCCAAAACTTTTCGGCTCCCAAAGATAACCCTATTTATTCTTTATTTACATTTGTAGGATGCTTTCCATAACCGAAGAAAACTACTTAAAAGCCCTCTACAAACTGAGCGATAGCTCCAATAAGTCGGTTAACACCAATGCTTTGGCCGAATTATTGAAAAGTACTCCAGCTTCGGTAACCGACATGATTAAGAAGCTTCACGACAAGAAGTTGGTTGACCACGTAAAGTACAAAGGTGCTTTCCTAACGCAAGAAGGGGCTAAATTAGCTTTGTCGATCATACGTAGGCACCGCATTTGGGAGGTTTTTTTAGTTGAAAAGTTGCAGTTCACCTGGGATGAAATTCACGAAGTTGCCGAAGAATTGGAACACATCGCTTCCGACTTGCTTATTGAACGCTTGGATATTTTTTTAGGATACCCAGAAATCGATCCCCACGGCGATCCCATTCCTTCCGCCGATGGCCACATTCGATCCATCGCCGCGGTACCCCTCACCCAAATTACCGATTTTCAACACGCCTGGAAAGTGAGCGCTGTTACCGAAGACGATACCGACTTCCTGCGCCTCCTCACTCGGATGGGAATTGCACTGGGAACCGTTCTGAACATCGTTGAACACCATCCGTTCGACGATTCTTACGTGGTAAAAATTGCGCCCAATGCCACAGAAATCCTTATCACCAGCAAGGTGGCGCACAACTTACTGCTCAAAAAAGCCAGCCGATGAAGAATCCCTTTCCCATCGGTCACACCCTAACCATCCGTCATCTCGTACAACCGGCCGACACCGCAGCCTTTGAAACGGGCCAAGTGCACCCGGTTTATGCCACGTTCGCGTTGGCCCGCGATTTGGAATGGGCCGGCCGGCAATTCGTGCTCGAAATGCTGGATGAAGACGAAGAAGGCATCGGCACTTTCCTCGAAATTCAACATAAAAGTCCAGCTTTGCTGGGCCAAGAAGTAACCCTAACCGCCCAACTGCTTTCCGTAACCGGACACGAAGTGATCTGTTCCACCGATGCGTTTGTTGGCGATCGGTGCATCGCTACCGGAAAAACCGGACAAAAAATTTTGAAAAAAGAGAAGATTTCCCGCATTTTTACATCCATTTCCCATGAGTAAATCCTTCACCGTTGTTTCCAATCGAAAAGCATTCTACGAGTACCACGTGCTTCAAGAGTTCGAGGCCGGAGTAATGCTCACCGGTTCTGAAGTGAAATCGCTTCGAGATGGAAAGGTTAATGTGGGCGATGCCTATTGTTCGTTCACGGGCGGCCAACTCACCATCACCAGTTTACACATTTCCGAGTATTCCCACGCTGGATTTTCCCAACATGCTCCCCGACGCATGCGAACCCTTTTGCTCAACAAATCGGAGTTGAAGAAAATTCGTGAAAGGCTTAAAGATCAGGGTGTTACCATTGTTCCCTTGGATATTCATTTTGGGGAGCGCGGATTCGCAAAGATTCAAATTGCCTTGGTGAAAGGGAAAAAATTATTCGATAAGCGAGAATCCATCAAATCCAGGGATGTGGATCGGCAATTAAAAAGGGGAGAAGTAGAATGAAAACCACGATGATCCGCAGCAAACGCGGCCTATTAGATTTGCAAACTCCCGCCGTAATGGGCATTTTGAATTGTACCCCCGATTCGTTTTTCGAGGGTAGCCGCATCAACGAAGAGACCTTGTTGGAAACCGCCAACCGCATGTTGGAAGATGGTGCCGAAGTGTTGGATGTTGGCGGCATGAGTACCCGCCCCGGAGCCGAAGCCGTTTCCGTTCAAGAAGAGATGGACCGGGTGCTGCCGGCCATCGAATTGTTGGCCAAACAGTTTCCCCACGCAACGCTCTCCATCGATACTTACCGCAGCGAAGTGGCCCGCGCTGCTTTGGATGCTGGTGCTTTTTGGGTGAACGACATCAGCGCTGGGGAGCTCGATCCCAACATGTTTTCCTTGGTTGCCGAACGCAATTGTCCGTACGTGCTCATGCACATGCAAGGGATTCCGGTTTCCATGCAAAAAGACCCGCATTACCGGGCTGTTACGGCCGATGTGATGGCATATTTGTTCAATAAATTGCAGGAATTGAGGAAGTTGGGCATAACCGATTTGGTGGTAGATCCCGGATTTGGATTTGGGAAGGCCTTGCATCACAATTACCAAATGCTGCGCAATTTGGAAACGTTTCAGCAGCTCAATGTGCCCGTTTTAGTGGGCGTTTCTCGCAAGAGCATGATCAACAAGGTTTTGGGAACTTGGCCGGAAGACGCGCTCAACGGAACCAGCATTTTGCATGCCTTTGCGTTGGAGCGCGGGGCTCAAATTTTAAGAGTGCACGACGTTAAGGAAGCGAGGCAAGCGGTGCAATTGTACCTGGCCCTCACGGAATCATAACGGTTAAAACTTCCGCAACAAATCGGCCAAATTTTTCGATTCGGTTTTGAACATGATGTTTTTTCGGTGCGTTTTCACGGTGAGTTCACTCAAATGCAAATGCTCCGAAATTTCTTTGTTGTTGAGGCCCTGACGCAGCAATTCTAAGATTTCCAATTCGCGTGCCGAAAGCTTCAATTGTGAAATGAAAACGTCTTTTACCGGCTCGTTCAATTGCACATTCGGATCCCAATAAAATCGGTCGGAAAGCACCTCATTCAAAGCCAGAATCAACACGTCCCAATCCGAACTTTTGGACACAAATCCGTGGAAAAAATCGTGTTTCGGATTAATTTTTAAATCGATGGGGTGGTACATGCTTAAAATCAAAACCTTGATATCTGAAATTTGATTTTTTAGAACTTGAAGGATTTGAATCCCGTTTTTTTGCGGTAAGTTGATGTCGAGGATCAACACATCGGGTTGGAGGGATGAAACCTTGTTCAATACTTCATCGCCCCGTTTTACCACATCCATCACCACGAATTCGGGGTATCGGGCTAGGGCGTTGAGCAGGCCTTCGCAAAAAATGGGGTGATCTTCTGCAATAACGATATTAAACTTGGTTTTCATGATGTTTAATGGGGATTTCGATGGAGACAATAACGCCTTTCTGGGGTGAGGTATTCATTTGGATGTTTCCTCTTAAAAAAGTAATGAGCTGATGGATTTGGGTATAGCCCAGTCCGGGTTCCATTTCGGTTTTTAGGAACCCAATTCCGTCGTCCTCCACGTAGATGGAAATGGAATCAGGTTCAAGGATGATTTGCAAAATAGCTTTTTTAGCCAAAGCGTGTTTGAGGATGTTTTGAAGAAGTTCTTGAACCATGGTGTACACCAGCAGTTCGTACCGGTAGGGAACTTGTTGCAGGGATCCTAATTTTTCAAACTGAATTTCGAGGTGATGGTCTTGATGAATTTTTTCTACCAGTTCCTCCAGCGATTGCAATAGCCCTTTCCGTTGAAAAAGCAAGGGCGAAAATTCGTGGGAGTAGGAACGCACTTCTTTGGAAAGTTGGATGATTTCCCGTTCGGCTTTTTCCAATAATTCGTTGGGATGCTCGGTTTGCTGCGCTTTTTCCAATTTCTTTCTGACCGAGAAGAGGTATCCACCCAATGAATCATGAAGAAAACTGCTGAAGCGTTGCATTTCCTTCTCCTTGAAATCCGATAAGGTTTGGAAGATTTGCTGCTGTTGAATGGCATTTTCTGCTGTTAGGCGTTCCGATTCATCTAAGTACATTTTGAAGCGGTAGCCGGTGGCCCAAGCCATGATCAACACATCGAAAAAGAAACCGATGTACAAGGAGTAACGGTAGGCAAAGGCATTCGGCGTTTTTCCGTTATAAAATGCGGTGAGCAGCAGGGTGAAAATGAGAACAAT
>CANHCV010000077.1 GCA_947459245.1 Bacteroidota bacterium | reverse complement strand
GAAGAGAAAATTTCCTTCGCAATATTGGAGCGGGGATTGGACGCAAACGGATAATCGGGATTGGTGATTTTATAATCGGTTTGCTTGGTATCAAACATGCAAAATCCATCGTGGTGCTTGGTGGTAAACACCACGTACTTCATGCCAGCATGCTTTGCAGCATCGGCCCAAGCATCGGGATTGAATTGAACCGGATTGAAAATTCGGGGTAATGCCTCGTACTGCGCCTTGTAGGTTTGATAATCGGCCGAATACGGGCCACGGCGAACGGTCCATCCTTCATCTTCCGGACATAGGGACCAGGATTCCACGATTCCCCACTGGGAATAGGTGCCCCAATGCATCAACAATCCAAATTTCTGATCCTGCCAATGCTTCAATCCGCGAAGGGTGGAGGAATCGGTTGGGCTTACGTAGGGCCATTGCGCTTGAGCAAAAAGAGAGCCGAAAAGAGCGATAAAAAGGAGGTTCCACTTCATGACACCAAGTTACCAAAATTGAGGTGGGTTTCCTTTCAACACGGGAAAATTGAGGCGCTTTTTTTCATGTGGATAAGCCAAAAACAAGGAACAAAAAGATACTATTGAACAAAACTAAGAACCAACTGACACTTCATGACACCCTTTCCTGTAAATCTTATATCATTGTTTTTCTTTGTTTTAAGTAGGTTAAAATTGATTTTTTGAGAAGTTTTGCACGTAGAAAAAGCTGTGGATAAATAAATAGACAAAAAAAGTGGGAGGAAGTGTCAGGAATTGGGAAGATGTGTTACCTTAGCAAAACGAAATCGACCAAACATGGCGCACTTTTTAGGAGAACATAACGGCAAACTAGATCCGAAGAATCGGGTGGTATTGCCGTCTGCTTTATTGAAGCAGATGTCTCCGGATGCGATGAACCAAGTGGTCTTGAAAAAAGGGTTGGGAAAGTTCTTGGTGGTGTACCCGCTGAACGTGTGGTTAAAAACCATCGATGAGATTTCCAAAATCAACCAATTTAATCCTCAGGCATCTGAATTCCGCCGTCGCTTTTTAATGGGCGCCTCATCCCCTATGGATTTGGATTCAGCTAGCCGATTCTTAGTGCCAAAAAATATGTTGGAGCACGCCGGCTTGAAAAAAGACGTGGTGCTTTTGGGAGATATTGATAAAATTGAATTGTGGGATCGTGAAGAATACGAGCGATACCTCCAAAACCCCGACATTGATGAGGCCGCACTAGCGGCTCAAGTGCTAGGAAAGGAGGTTTCAGGTGGCAACCTTTGATCTTCCCTACCACATTCCCGTATTAGCCCAAGCCTGCATCGATGGGTTGAACATCCGCCCCAACGGAACGTATGTTGATGTAACCTTCGGCGGGGGCGGACACTCTCGATTAATTCTGGAGCAATTGGATGAAAACGGACGCTTGTTCGCTTTCGACCAAGATCCAGATGCCCACGAAAATGCCTTGAACGATCCGCGTTTCACCCTAATTCCTGCGAATTTCGGACATTTAAAACGATTCTTGAAGTTGTACGGAGCAACTCAAATTGATGGCCTATTGGGCGACCTCGGCGTTTCATCCCACCAATTCGATGTGCCTGAAAGGGGATTCACGTTCCGTGCGGCCCAATCTCCATTGGACATGCGCATGAATCCGGCCGATGACCGCACGGCTGCCGATTTGCTCAACAGCTACGAACTGCGCGCATTAACCACCATTTTCAGGGAATTTGCCGAATTGAGCAATGCCTTTCAAGTGGCCAACTCCATCGTTTATCAGCGGGAGGTCAAACCCTTTGAAACCGCTGGCGATTTGGTAAACGCTTTGGAGAAACAAGCTCCTCGCGACAAACACAATCAGTTTTTTGCTCGCGTATTCCAGGCTTTGCGCATGGAAGTCAATCAAGAGCTGGAAGTACTGAAGAATTTATTATTGCAATCAACCGATGTTTTAGCAGAAAATGGCCGATTGGTTATTATTTCCTACCATTCATTGGAGGATCGGTTGGTAAAAAACTTTTTTAGAGCAGGAAATTTTGAAGGAAAAGTAGAAAAAGATTTCTTCGGAAACGACCTACGCCCCCTTCGTCCTCTCCATGCTAAAGCCCTGGTACCATCCGATGAGGAATTGGTCCAGAATCCGCGTTCCCGAAGTGCCAAATTACGTATTGCCGAAAAATGATGAGTTCAGAAAACGAATTTTTCGACGACGTTCAAAAGACTGCGCCCTCATCAACGGTGCAAGATCCAACTCCCGTTGCGGAAGTGGAAGAGGCATCGGCAGAAACAGCACCCAAGAAAAAGACCAAACGTATTCTGGATCCTGAAAATTACATTCAGTTGGACTGGATTGTTCGCCACGGTAGATTCATGCTCTTTCTGTTTTTCATCATCATTCTTTACATCTTCAATAGCCATTATTCCGTAAAAACCCAGTTTTCCATCAAAAAACTCGATGAGGAAATCAAGGAATTGAACAGCGAATACATCATTCTAAAATCGGAGATCATGAACCTCAGCAAACAGTCGGAAGTGGCCAAAATGGTAGAAGCCGACAGTTTGAAAATCATTACCACTCCACCAACTCCATTGGCACCCTTTCAATCCGAACAACCATGAGCACCAAGGATACACGGAAAGAGATTGTTGTTCGGGCTAAAGTTTTGTTCATTGCCTTCGCCTTGATCGGAATTGTTTTGGTTGGTCGCACCTTCCAACTGCAATTCATTCAAGGAGATAAGTACCGGGAAATGGGCGAAAAACACGGTACCAAAACCATGGAAATTGAGGCCAGCCGAGGAAACATTTTAGCAGAAGATGGTCGATTGCTGGCCACATCGGTGCCCATTTACGACCTTCATTTCGATTTCGTGGCCATGAACGAAACGTTGTACAAAGACTCGTTGGAATACCTTGCCAAAGGATTGGCCTCCGTGTTTCCAGAAAAATCTACTTCCGATTTTCGTTCATTCATCGTTTCGGGAAAAAACAAAAACAAGAGATTTGCTCTATTAAAACGTGGCGTTTCCTACCAGCAGTTGCAAAAAATTAAGGTTCTCCCCATCATCAACAAAGGAAGAAACAAAAGCGGATTGGTGGTAGAAACCCGCTACCGCAGGGAAATGCCTTTCCGAATGTTGGCCAAACGAACCATCGGATACATCATTCCGGGCGTAAAACCCGTAGGAATTGAAGGCGCTTTCAACCAATCCTTATCGGGTGCAAGCGGAAAAAGGTTGATGCAACGGGTGGCAGGCGGACAATTGTGGATCCCCATCGATGTTGCATCCGATGTAGAACCCATGCACGGGAAAGACATTGTAACTACCATTCGGGTAGATGTACAAGATGTAGCTGAAAGCACCCTTGAAAAAGCCCTCATCAAGCACAATGCCAAGCACGGATGTGCCATCGTGATGGAAACCAAAACAGGCAAAATCATTGCCATCGCAAATTTGGGGAAAGACGAAAAAACAGGAGCTTATACCGAGGATTTAAACTACGCCATCGGCGAATCGGTTGAACCCGGATCGACGTTCAAAGTAGCATCCTTGTGCGTTGGATTTGAAAACGGCGACTTCGATCTTCAAACCAAAATCAACATGCACGGCGGGGCTTTTTCCATCTTAGGGCGTTCCATCAAAGACAGCCACACCGGCGAAAACGAGGGAACGGTAAAAAAAGCATTGGCCGTTTCTTCCAATGCTGCCATCACCGAATTGGTGTACAACACCTACAAAAACAAGAAAACTCAATTCTACAAAACCATCGAGCAATTCCGGTTGACTCAACCGTTGGGACTTGAGATTGCCGGCGAACCAAAGCCAAGCTTCCCCAATCCGAATGCTTCATATTTCCATCCTCAAAGCTTGGTTTCCAATGCATTTGGATACGAAATGAAAATTACCCCCCTTCAATTGCTGGCATTCTACAACTGCATCGCAAATCGGGGGAAGTACATGAAACCCTACATGGTTAGTGAAATTCAGCAGTTTGGAAAATCCATCCAAAAATTCGAACCGGTGGTTTTGGCAGAAAAAGTGATGAAACCCAGCACGGTAGAAATGGCTTTTGAAATGATGCGGGCCGTGGTTGATAGCAATTTCGGCACAGCAACGAAAGAACTCAAAAATCCCTATTACTCCGTAGCCGGAAAAACAGGAACCGCGGTGATTTACGATGGAAACTCCACGAATGCGCCTCGGAAATACCGAGCTTCCTTCGCAGGATTCTTCCCGGCCGATACCCCCTTGTACTCTTGCATCGTGGTGATTACCGAACCTTCCAATGGTGCCTACTATGCCAGCGCGGTTGCTGCACCCGTTTTTAGAGAAATTGCCGACGTTTTGATGGCCTGGGAAAAAAGCCGTCCGCAACCCTACAAAATGGTCCAATACCCTTCCAATCGATATAACCTATTGAGTGGAAGCACCAAAGCCATGAATTCCACCTTGGAAGCGTTTGGCTTCCACGCCCAATTCGATGAATCGTCCAATTGGTCGTCAGACTATTGGGATTCGGTAGGAAAGGTTCACCAATTGAAGCCCATTCCTCAACGAAATGGGTTGGTTCCCAATGTGGTTGGAATGGGATTAACCGATGCTATTTTCCTCTTAGAATCGCGTGGTTACCAGGTTATTCCAAAAGGAAAAGGAAAGGTTGTTGCCCAAAGTGCAACGCCGAATGCCCGACTTCCCCTTCGTTCAACCGTTCAAATCGACTTAAAATGAAATCGCTCATTTCGTTATTGAACCACGTTGGAGCTCATTGGGGTGGAAACGATGGAACCGTTCTTGGAATAACCACCGATTCCCGAAAAGTCGAACCCGGAATGCTGTTTGTAGCCATTTGCGGAACGCAAACGGACGCTCACCAATTCATTCCTCAAGTTCTCGAAAAAGGAGCATGGGTATTGGCTCAGGAAGGAAAAACCAACCCAAGCGATGGCGTTGCTTTTGTTTCCAATCCGCAACAAATCCTCGGGGAGTTGGCTTCGGCCTTTTACGATTTCCCTTCCAAACACCTTCGCATCGTTGGAGTTACAGGAACCAATGGAAAAACAACGGTAGCGACGGTCCTCTTCCAAGCCTGCATGGCGATGGGTTACCCCTGCGGATTGATCTCAACGGTTGAAAATCGCATTGGTCATCTCGTCATTCCCAGCACCCACACCACACCTGATCCCATTTCCTTGCAAGCCCTTTTGGCCGAAATGAGAGATGCAGGAGTTAGTTACGTGTTCATGGAAGTTTCCAGCCACGCCATTCACCAAAATCGCATTGGCGGAATTGCCTTTGAAGTGGCTTTGTTCACCAATTTAACCCACGACCATTTGGATTACCACGGCACTTTTGCCCATTACCGGGATGCTAAAAAGTTGTGGTTTGATCATTTAACCAAATCGGCCACAGCGATTGTTAACAAGGACGATAAAAACGGGCAGGTGATGGTTCAGAATACCAAAGCCAAAATACAAACGTACTCGCTTCACAGCATGGCCGATTATAAAGGGCGGCTTAAAAGCATTGGTTTGGAAGGAATGGAGTTGGAAATCAATGGCATTTCTGCTTTTTACCGATTAACCGGCGCTTTCAACGCCTCCAACTTGCTCGCCATTTATGGCGCCGGAAAAGTTTTGGGATTCGATTCTGAAGAATGGATCCAAACGCTTTCGGCCACTCCAGCTGCTCGAGGAAGAATGGAAACCGTGGTTTCTACCAACGATAAAATCATTGGCATTGTTGATTATGCCCACACGCCCGACGCTCTGAAAAATGTGTTGGAGACCATTCAACAAATGCGGCACCCCAACCAAAGAATCCACTGCTTGGTGGGCTGCGGTGGGAACCGCGATGCCGAAAAACGCCCCATCATGGGAGCCATTGCAGCAGAACTTTCGGATCGCTTGATCCTCACTTCCGACAATCCGCGGAACGAGGACCCTCAATCCATCCTCGAGCAAATGTGGGCCGGAATTGGATTGCATCTGCAATCCAAGGTGCTGCGATTGGCCGACCGGAAAGAGGCGATTCGCCTTGCTGTATCTACGGCATCGGCGGGAGACATCATTTTGGTTGCGGGCAAAGGGCACGAAACCTACCAAGAAATTCAAGGGGTAAAATACGATTTCGATGATTTATCCCAGTTACAAATCAGTTTTCAAGAAATGAATCGATAATTCCCATGCTTTATTACCTATTCAAAACCCTCGACCAAATGGATGTTGCCGGAGCAGGAGCTTTCAAATACATCTCTTTCCGTGCAAGCATGGCCGCCATTGTAGCATTGCTCATCAGTTTGTTCATTGGCAAGCGGATCATTCAAAAGTTGCAACAAAAGCAAATCGGCGAAATCGTTCGGGACTTGGGTCTCGAAGGGCAACTCGCCAAAAAAGGAACTCCCACCATGGGAGGAATCATCATTCTCATTTCCATCCTCGTCCCTACCCTTTTGTTCGCCCGTTTGGACGATGTTTACGTGCTTTTATTGATGGTTGCCACAGCCTGGATGGGCGGAATTGGCCTTTTGGATGATTACATCAAAGTTTTCAAGAAAGACAAAGAAGGGTTGAAGGGATGGTTCAAGGTTTTGGGACAAGTGGTTTTGGGCGTACTCATTGCGGTGGTAATCGATTACCACCACGCCCAACACGGCATTCCATTGAATACCAATCTTCCATTCTCGAAAGTTGTTTTGGAATACGGCGGCATTCTTCCTTGGAAAGGATTTGCTTGGATCATTTTCGTTCCAGTGATCATGTTCATCGTTACAGCCGTGAGCAATGCCGTAAACCTCACCGATGGGATCGATGGATTAGCGGCTGGAACCACGGCCATTGTAGGTGGTGGCTTAGCCGTGATTGCGTACATGGCCGGAAACTTCAAGTTCGCCGAATACTTGCACATCATCTTTGTACCGGATAGCGGTGAAGTTGTGGTGTTTCTAGCTGCACTGATTGGTGCTTGCATCGGATTTTTGTGGTACAACACCTACCCGGCCCAAGTTTTCATGGGAGACACCGGAAGTTTGGCCTTGGGTGGTGCCGTAGCAGCGGTGGCCATCATCGTAAAAATGGAATTGCTGATTCCCATTCTCTGCGGTGTTTATTTCGCTGAAAGCTTGAGCGTTATCCTCCAAGTTTCCTATTTCAAATACACCAAAAAGAAGTACGGAGAAGGTCGTCGAATTTTCTTGATGTCGCCCCTTCACCATCATTTTCAAAAGAAAAACATTCCTGAATCGAAAATTACCATGCGATTCATGATTGTTACCCTGCTTTTGGTTCTTGTTTCCATTGCCATTCTAAAATTACGATGAAAAGGGTATTGATACTTGGCGGAGGCGAAAGCGGCGTTGGTTCGGCGGTACTGGCTCAGAAATTGGGCTATAAAGTGCTCGTGTCAGATGCTGGAACGTTGAAGGAGGAGCACCAAAAAGAATTGGAAGATCGCGGCATTCCCTATGAAATGGGCGGACACGTTCAGGCCTTGGAATTTGGAGCTAGCAGAGTGATTAAAAGTCCGGGAATTTCTCCGAAAGCCGCCATTGTAAAAGAATTGGAAGCCAAAGGCGGGAAAATCATTGGGGAGATGGAGTTTGCAGCTCCACACACCTCGGCGAAACTGATTGGCATTACCGGTTCAAATGGAAAAACCACCACCACATCCCTGGTGTATCACATTTTGAAACAAGCGGGAATGAATGTGGGATTGGGTGGCAACATCGGAAAGTCGTTTGCCCGCCAAGTGGCCGAAGAACAACACGATGTGTATGTGTTGGAGTTGAGCAGCTTCCAATTGGACGATATGTTTTCGGTACGATTGGATGTGGCGGTACTCACCAACATCACTCCCGACCATTTGGATCGCTACAATTACGAATTGAAAAATTACATGGGATCCAAAATGCGGATTACCCAAAATCAAACGGAGGCGGATTACTTCATCTATTGTGCCGATGATCCGATTACCCAAGACGCATTGAACCTGGTGGAATGGAAAGGCCAAGCGCTTCCGTTCTCCCTCGAAAAAAAACTACACCACGGCGCTTGGGCCGAAAACCAAGAAATCTACTGGAAAATAAACGAAGAAACCAACCATATGTATCGCACTGAACTAGCATTACGCGGAAAACACAACGAGTACAACTCCATGGCCGCCGGACTGGTGGCGAAGATTTTCGAGATCCGCCAAGAAAATCTCCGGGAAAGCCTTTCCCACTTTGAAGGAATTGAGCACCGATTGGAACCCGTTGCCACGGTAAAAGGAGTGGATTACATCAACGACTCCAAAGCAACCAACGTTAATTCCACTTGGTACGCCTTGGAATCCATGGACAAACCTGTGGTTTGGATTGTTGGAGGCGTTGACAAAGGCAACGACTACGAACCTTTGATTCCATTGGTTAAAGACAAGGTGAAAGCCATTGTTTGTTTGGGCGAAGATGTTTTGAAAATTCACGAAGCCTTCCGCGGTTGCGTTGAAACCATCATCAACACCGGCAGCATGCAAGAAGCGGTAACCATGTCGAGCCATTTCTCAAGCCGCGGTGATGTGGTTTTGCTATCGCCTTGCTGCGCAAGTTTCGACTTGTTCCAGAACTACGAAGACCGCGGACGTCAATTCAAATTCCACGTTAGAAATCTGTAATACCATGTTGGAATCGTTCATTCATCGCTTTAAGGGAGATCGTTACCTGTGGTTATTCACCATCGTGCTAACGTTTTTCTCGCTCATGGTGGTGTATTCCTCAACCGAATCCTTGGCTTTCCGAGAAAAGGCATCGTTGGAATACTACCTCATCAAGCATGCAGCGTATGCTGGATTGGGCGTGGCGATCATGTTTGTTTTTCACCTGTTTAATTATCGGGTTTATCGAAAGATGGCCACCTTGGTTTTCTTTCTAGCCATCCCTTTGTTGATTTATACGCTGGTGGCCGGAACTTCCATCAACGATGCCAATCGATGGATTACCATTCCTGGAATTGGGTT
>CANHCV010000076.1 GCA_947459245.1 Bacteroidota bacterium | reverse complement strand
TTTCACTGGTGCACCCAACTGCAATTGGAATTCACCGCGGCTTGGATTCGGATAAATATTCATGGAAACATCTCCAAGCATACCACGGCAAGCAGAGGTATTCAACGACAATGAACCGGGTTGCGACCAACCGCAAAGGGTGGTTTGAACTTGAGCACCCAAAGAACCGGAAACAAATGAACCGTTATTGGTAATTACGGCGCTGTTTGCACTCTGACTTACCAACGATAAACCTGCGGGAAGGTTAAAACGATAACGAATAGCACCAGGAACAACCGGCATGGTATAGGTAACTAAATCGCCAGGACAAATGCTGTTGGATCCGCTAATAACTGGCTTGGCCAACAAAGAAACGGTGATGGAAGTGGATGGTGTATTTCCACAAGGAGAAATACCAACCACCGAAATGGAACCGCTAGAGAAAGAAGCTGCGAAAGTAACTTGAATGGAGTTGGTACCTTGACCAGAAACCAAAGTGGCATTGGTAGGAAGAGTCCATTGGAACCCGCTGCAACCGGCGATGGGTTGAACGGAGTAGGTTGCTTGGGTAGCGGTACCACGAATGTTACACACGGAAGTAACCGATTGACTGAAAGCAGGAACGGTGGTAATGGCTGATTTTTTAGGATAAATTGCACGAGCTGAACCGTTTCCGCAACTGTTAACAGGCGTAGCGCGAATTTGACCGGTTGTGAAGCCAGCAGGATAAGTAACGGAAATAACGTTTCCAGTAGCGTTACCCACTGCCGTGATTCCGTTAGTAAGCAACCAAGTGTACGATAACGCATTGGGATCTGCAGGAACGGAATAGGTTAACGTATTGCTTGTTCCTAAAACAGCGCATGGATTTAAGTCACCGGTAATGGCAACCGGACGTGTAGGAACTGCTGTAAATTTGTTAACCTGAATGGAATTTGAAACAGAAGTACATCCGTTGGAATCGGTTGTTGTAACCGTGTAGAGTCCGGAAACGGATGCTACGATGGAAGCTGTAGAATCTCCATTACTCCAAACATATCGATTTGCAGAGGAGGATTGAAGGGTAACATTGGTGTTACATACGTTGGTTGCTCCAGTTGCTGTAATGCTAGGAACTACGGGGCTGTACACGGTTACATTTACTGCAGAAGCCGAACCCACGCATCCGTTGGTATCGGTTCCTACCACCGAGTAATTTCCAGAAGTATTTACCATTAAAGACGAGTTGGTGCTAGCATTCGACCAAGAATATTGGCTTGCACCACTTGCAGTTAGGGTAACGGAACCTCCTTGACAGAAAGCCAAAGCACCAGATGCTTGAATGGAAACGGTAGGGTTGGTGTTTACCGTAACAATTTTCTCATTGGAAGTGGCGTTGTTGGAACCATCGGAAACGACAACTCGGTACGAACCGCTCGTAGTGGCATAATAAAACGTATCGGTTGCACCTGTGATGTTGTTGCCATTTAATGTCCACTGATAAGTGTAGCCAGTTCCAGAATTGGTGTAAAGGCGAACACTATCTCCTTGACAAAAAGCCAAATTTCCTGTGTTGAAAATGGGAGCTAAAATTTCCACGGAATCATCCGGCTGCAAAAAGCCTTGACGAAGCGTGATTCCATTGTTGGAAATAGTGCCAATCACAGCTTCTCCGATATTAGAGGTTAAGGTAATTCCACCGTTGGTAAAAGTACCCCCTGCCGAATTGATCACTTGCCGTTGAATGGACTGTGCCATTCCCAAGGTGCTAATGCACAAAAATGCAAATAAGAAATGTATTTTCTTCATGGAAGATTTTTTTTATTTGGTCAAATATATACTTTTTTTCTCGAATTCACATTCGATCAACTCATTTTTTTTTCCGTCTTTTTTTTATAGACGAAAAAGTTGAGCTGAAAAATGTGTTTTTTTAGCTTTTTAAGCGTTTTGCCCTTTTTTCTAAAGTGAAGTTTTGAAAAAAAATACTCTTTTTGGGGTAGGCTATTTTCCCTTAAAATCAAAGGCGCATTGGTCGGTAGAGCCTTAAGAAACTTCGATCAAGCAATTTTGATTTGATAGGAAATTAATGTTTTGGCGCTAGGAGATGATTCGGATTTTGAAGTACTTTATCAATAACCTAGCACCAAAGTTGATGCCCCAGTTTGGGTGTTCGATGAACCACAAAACTCGCTTTTTTATCCAACGCCTGTCAGGCGTTTTCTCGTTTTTCAAGATTAATCGCAATTTCAATCATCATTTTGAAATAATCCGTCCATCTTCCATGATGATGTTGCGTTGGGTATTGTCAGCAAAATTCTGATCGTGGGTAACAACCAGCAAAGTTTTATTGAACGTGTTGACCAATTCACTGAAAATATCAAAGACAATTTCAGTGTTTTTGCTATCTAAATTTCCCGTGGGTTCGTCGCACATCAAAATCAAGGGGTCGTTGATCATCGCTCTAGCAATGGCGATGCGTTGTTTTTCTCCTCCCGAAACTTGATAGGCCATTTTCATGGCGAGTTTTTCTATGCCTAGTTTTTTGAGTAATTCGTAGGCGTTATGTTCGAGTTCTTGTTCCGATAACTTATTGGCTTTTAGTCCCGGAAGCATCACATTTTTCAAAACACTAAACTCATTCAACAAGTAATGAAATTGAAAAATGAACCCAATTTTTTCATTTCTTACCCGAGCTAACTCTGCTTCTGTTTTTCCTCCCATCAACTCATGGTCTATCCAAAGTTCGCCTTCATAGTCGGAGTCCATGGTAGAAAGAATGTACAGCAAAGTTGATTTTCCACACCCAGATCTTCCCGTTATTGCAACAAATTCTCCGCGATTAATGGTAAATGAAAGGTCTTTTAGAACATCTATTTTCACAGGATCGTGAAACGATTTGTAGATGGATTTGGCTTCTAAAACGATTTGCTTTTCCATTCTATTTCCCTCTAATGATTTCAACTGGATCAACCACACTGGCTTTCCGCGAAGGAAACCAACCCGCAAAATAGGTGGTGGCTACGGCAAAAATAACGGCGATTGCATAGTATTGAATGCCGTAATCTATGGGGTAGGTATCAACCATGGGCACAGCTGCAGAATTAAACGGAATATTATCGATCGCCACGGAAAAAAGTAAACCCAGCAAAGCACCCAACAAGGCACCGGCTAAACCGATGCTCAATGAAATGACAATGAAAATTTTCTTTACATCTGCACCCGAAAAACCGGTGGCTTTGAGAATGGCGATGGTATCCATTTTTTCATAAATCATCATATTCAGGATGTTGTAAATGCCAAACCCGGCTACAATTAAAAGCACAATGCCAACTGAAAATGAAATGATGGTTCTGGCACTGCTACCCGTTTCAAACTGTGCATTGGCCGTTTGGATATCTTCGGCATCTATTTTAAACAGGGCTGCGTATTCTTTTGCTAATTCGGGAGCCTTATCCATATCGTAGAGTTTGATTTGGATATCGGTCATGAACGTGCTCGATTCGCCCAGTAGTTTCTGGCAGGTAGCCAAGCTCACATAACTTTGTACTTTATCCAATTCCACCAACCCTGATTGAAAAAAACCGACCACTTTTAGCGAAAATTGTTCGCCATTAATGGTGGTCACCTGAATAAGATCGCCTTTTTTTGCTTGCATTTTGTCGGCAATACCTTGTCCTAAAATGATGCTGTTGGAGCGGTTTTCTAAATCAAAAGCATTGCCACCAAATACATAGTCTTGAAATTTAAACAATTTGGATTCTTGCGCCACTTCTACCCCATTGACGATCCCATTGAGTTCAATATTTCCAAGATTGTAGAAAACTTGGGCCGACAATTTTGGCGCTACTCCAAGCACACGAGAATCGTTTTTTAGGCGTTTGAAAATGGTTTCTACCTGGTAAATTTCTTTTCGGGCATTGGCTGGCTTAATGGAATGAATGAAATGATGGTAATTTTTTAAAGTTGAATCCAACGCTATCGGCTGATCATCGGATGGGCGAATGTCGTTATAGAGCCGAATATGGGGTGTTCTGTTTAACACCAATCCGTCAAGCAGGGTATTCAACCCCTCCATAAAACCCAAAAGCGAAACGAAAAAAGCCACACTGAAGGCAACACCGATGGCCGCCACCAAAGTTTGTTTGGAGCGTGCCAGAAGCATGGCTTTTGCTATTTCAAAAATGTGTTTGGTTTTCATTCTTTCGAAAGTTTGATTTTGGTATTCTCATCTATTCCGTTAAGAACTTCTACGGTATTGTAATCCTTCAAACCCGTTTTTATGGAACGAAGGGTGCCATCTTCCAACATTACAGCCGTATCATTTACCAAATAGCTGCGGGGAATGGTTAAGACTTTTGTTTTTTCATTGATCAGGATGTTTACCTCCAAAGAAAGATTGGGGTAAAGGACTTTTGGAGCTTTTGTGAAAAGGGCTTCTACCCGAAAGGCTCTTTTTCGTTCATCCATCATGGGATAGATGAAACTTATGGTAGCCTCGAAAACTTGATCTTTGTAACTATCCATTCGGACCATTACTTTTTGACCACGTTTTATTTTAACAATATCCAGTTCATCCACATTGAACTCAATAACAAAATCACGTTTTCCGAGTACGGCAAGGGGTTTGCTTCCACCAGAAAATTCTCCTTTTTTGGCATTGATTTTATACACCACTCCGTCCAATTCACTTCGAATGATCAAGTTGTTTTCTGCCGATTGAGCTATTTTAAGGTTGTTTTTGCTTTGTTCTGAGGCAAGTTTCAGTTGGCGATTGAGATCTTCGTAAACAACTTTGGCTTTTTTCAGATTGGCTTTGGCGTTCTCATAACTCAGTTCTTGCTGCTCCAATTCAATTTTAGCCCCAATGTTTTGTTTCCACAGGCTTTGTTGCCGTAAAAGTGAGATTGAATCATTCGTTACTTTCTTTTGAGCCAAATTGATGGAATTTTGGGCTTCCAAAAGTTTGGTTTTATTTCGTTGATAATCATTGCTAAATGCGGTTGCCAAGGCATTTTTAGTAGATAATTTGGTGCTGTTGTTTTCAAGCTGAAAAAGTGGAGAACCTTGCTGAACAAAGTCGCCCTCCTTTACAAAAATGGTTTCAATTTTCCCATTCACCTCCGCAAAAACCTCGTATTGAAGATTGCTTTTTACGATTCCTGCCGCATAAACGCTTTCGGTAATATTGGATTTTGTGGGACTGATGGTTTCAGTGGGTTGGCTACATCCAAAAACTACAAACAAGGATAACCATAGGATGGTGGTGGAATAAGGTTTCATTTCAATTTTTTTAGGTGTTGAAGCGTTCTTGATTAACGCAAAACGGAAGTGGTGAAAAAAAACTCGGGCTTTCCCGATTGAAAACATGTTCTTATTCTTGGCTAATGTAGTTCTTATATTCCGTATTTTGTAAAGAATAAACCCAATGTTGAAGGAGGGTATGGGATAAAAAATAGATAGCCCCCGGTCATAAACCGAGGGCGAGGAGGTGTTTTGTGAGGTTGTTTTTTTTAATCTTTCAGGCAGCGGATATTATATCCATGTTTTTTTTCATATATTGTCCTGTGGATTAAAATATTATTATCGTTTAAGTCACGACGATAACCCGTAATATTTGAAGACTCTGTAGAAAGCCAGAATAGAGAAAATCTTCCTAAACCACCATATGTGCCATCTAAGTCTCGAAAACCACTTGGCAACGCTGAAAATCCACTGCTGTTCGTAGCTCCAATGTTTGGTGCTGTCCAGATACCACTTGTTGATTTCATTTTCCCTCCAACATCGGTTCCAATCCATCCAATCGTTCCGCAATTCACTGTGGCGTCTAGGAACGTTGTCAACGTACACCACTCCCCATCACTCGGCACGTGCCAGCCCGTCGGACAAATCCCTTGTATATTTCCTGCAAAGGCGGGATTTGGGGAAGTGGAATTGCTCGTCCCGTTTTGGTATTGAACCGCTTCCGCCCATTGGAATAATCCACCGAAAATGCCGCAGTTGGCGGGGTCGTTGTTGTAGCAGTACTTCTCCAAAATGCCGTTGTTGGTTTGGTCGTTGGCGCCCAAAACCATGGATCCCACATTCACGTTTTTCTGGAACCAACACTGGGTGCCAATTTGCACCGTGGGGTAGCTTTCGCCGGCATAGGTAACCGCTTGTCCGCAAGCGAAAGTGCCGGGGGTGGAAATGTTTCCGGGGGCGGACACCAAGGTAGGCTGTCCGTTCACGGTTTTGATTTGGTAGGCGTTGCCTAAACTGTCGCGGAGGGTGGCGGCTTGGTTTGCGAAATTCGCATTTTCTGCGCTCCCGGAATGCAACGCATACGGCACACTCACGAGTTGGGAAGTTCCTAAATTTACCCAGGTGCCGTTTTGCTGTACCTCCGTTTTGAGGTATTTGTTGCGGCCGTTCGCCCACGGAATGCTGTCAAAAGAGCCGGAAACGGCGGTTCCACCCCCAATTTGAAGGGAGAACAATCCGCTGCCGTTGGTGGGGGTGGAATGGGTTTCCACGTAGGCGGCCGCACCGGAAGAAGAACTATCGAGCACGGAAAGTTTGAGCGCAATCGTTTGGTTCTTCATGGGTTTTCCGAGGGAATCCACCGCGGCGCCTTGGTAGTTGATTTTGCCGGGCACGCCCGCCACGCTTCCGAGGGTGGAAGAGTTGGACGTAACCGTTAGCGTGGCCGCATTGGAGGTGTCGCTTTGGCAGGCGGTAGCGATGCAGCGGAATTGGGCGCCATCCAACGGATTGCGGCCTTGAACCGAAAGCGTAGCCGTGGTATCGCCCGAGAACAGGGAGGACTGGGGAATGTTCACCCAACCGGCGCCCAATCCCAAGTTCATCTGCCACTGGAACGTGGAGGTGGTATCCACTTGAACCGCAAAAGTGGTGGTTTGTCCTTGGCCTACCGAGGTGTTTTGCGGTTGGGACGTGAACGTGGGTCTGCAATTTACGAGATACAACTGCTGCACTTCGGCGGCGGTTAAAGCACGGTTGTAAATGGCGATGTCGTCGATGAGGCCTCTAAATGGAATATTAGCCCAAGGAGAGTTCCCAATTCCAATAATACTATTTTGTGTGGTCAAAATAACATTTGAAGAAGAATCAACATATCTACCATCGATATAAATCCTTACTCTTCCATCCTGTTCATAAGTAGTTATGAAGTTATGCCATTGACCATTGTTTACGATTGAATCAGTAAACAATGGATTTGTTCCTGAACCACTTTCAAAGTAACCTTTCCCACTAGGTGAAATAACATGCTGATTGAAAATTACATAACCTCCTGCACTTGTACCCCACGCAATAATTGTTTGAATGTTTGGGTATTGAGATGTTGAAATAATACCAGAGCTAGTATTGAACCAACTTGAAATGGATCTAGACTGATTATTAATTGGTAAATTGGAAGGATTCGATGTTATCCAATCATTCACCCCATCAAACGAATACGCCTTCCCTGGGTTTCCAAACCGGTCCGCAGCCAAAGTGGCTCCATTCACGGTACCGTGATTGCCGTTCCCGCTTTCGTCGTTGGCGTTGCCGTTGAACGGCCACCAACCCACCAATCCGTTGGTGGGAACGTAACTCGGAATTTGTGCGCTGGCGAAGGTGCCAAGGCACACAAGGAGGACGAGGGCGAGGAGGTGTTTCATAGCAAATTATATTTCTTACAAATGTAAAAAATAAATTTGCATTATCTTGTTTGTTGTGGTTTGTTTTTCAAAAATTAATGGACAATCCGGTAGGGTGGCCCCTCGATAAATCCCGACGAATGTCGGGACACTCGGGGACCACCCCCCAAAAAGCCAAATCTTAGTTTTTATCACTCGGGGTCCGGAATAATGTGGTGCCTTCGAGGACCTCCCGCACCGGAATTTCCAGCTCCCTGAGCCTGTCGAAGGGTGGTTCCTGAGCCTGTCGAAGGGCTAGTCGTTCAAAAAGGAGATGATCTCGGAAACGATGGACTGTTGTTTGTCGAGGGCGTACCATTTGTGGAGCTCCTCGGCGTAATTCGGGGCGGTTTCGGGATCGGCCTTCAGGCGGATCACCATTTCTTGGGCGGCAACAGGCCGCGGACCCCAGGTTTTCTCCAATTGGAGTTGCTCGTTCAGCTGTACGAGTTTAGGAATGGAGCGGCCGCCGTTCGTTAAATGAGCATCGATCAACGGCAAATGCTGGTCGCGATAAATGAGGCGTAAATCGATCTTGCCGTTCGAGGCTTCAGCAATTTTAGCTAATACCGGAACAATTTGAGAAGCATCCCCGCACCAAGGTTCAGAAATCAATAACCATTTTACCGGATGCTCCAATGCTTCCATCGTTTCAAGCATCGCTGCCCCAACCTCGAATTGCTTCAAAATGCGCGAACTGCGCTGCCAATTCAACGGCAAATATTGATGATTGAATACCTGATCTCCTAATTCCAACGATTTTTCAAATTCAAGAACGTATTGTTCAAAGGAAATTCCCGCTTCAAAATAAACGGCGTAATCAAGGGTGGTGGTTTGCATGGCTTTACAATGATTCTTTCGAACCGCAAAAATGTTCAATCATTTTCGAAAAAAGTAATCCTTTCAAACATTTATTTCGACTCCACGTACTTTTTAAATGCATTCAAAATGCTTTGCCAACCCTGTTGCTGCAATTCTTCCGAATTTTCATGCTCCGGTTCAAACTCCTGTACCACTTCTCCATTTTCCGAAATCCGAACCTGCACCGTTCTCCCATCTTCCAAATGATAATCCAATTCAAAAGGAGCCGCAATTCGATCAAACGTTCCTTTCAAAACAAAAGAAAACGAACCGTCTTTGGCAGCCATGGTGTAGGCAAAACTTCCTCCTTCGGTCAAATCATTGCTCGCATGGGGGCAGTGCCAATCCTCCGAAGCGAAATTCCAATGAACAACGTGTTCTGCTTGGGTAAAACAATCCCAAATTTGAGTGGCTGATGCAGCAATGGAAACATTTACGCGAATCATGTGTGAAATTTTTAGGTTGAAATCATCGTACGTTTGTAAAGATAAATCCGATGAAAAAATTCTTCCTTCCTTTTCTGCTTTTTTTGACTCAATTCGGATGGGCACAAAC
>CANHCV010000075.1 GCA_947459245.1 Bacteroidota bacterium | reverse complement strand
TAATCGGCCACTTCGTTTACCGGCTGCCCGTTGATGTTCAATCGGTAGGGCGACTTTCCGGTGTAGCGCTTACCGGCCAAGAAAATTTCGTCGATCACGATGGGCCCCGAGTGAGGATTATAAATTTTCAGCCATTCGGTGGCCGAACCGCGGGTGGTAAAAACCGTATCGAAAACAATGGAGTCGTTTTCAAGCTGAAGCGCCAAATTGGGATCGGTCAGAATTTTTTGCGTATCACAAGAAGGAAGGAAGCCCAACCCCAAGCAAACAAGCAGGAAAAAGATTCCTTTTTTCATCGTTCAAAATTAACGCGAAATCAGGTCTTTTCCGATATCGGTGCGGAAATATTTCCCTTCAAACTGAATTTGTTGCGCACCGATCATGGCTTTTTCTAAGGCGCTTTCCGCCGATTCCGACAAAGCCGAAACCGCCAAAACCCGTCCGCCATTGGTTACCACCCTCCCCTGCTCCATCTTGGTTCCAGCGTGAAAAAACGACACCCCAGATTCGGAATCTGGAATTTCCATTGCATCTCCCTTACGGTAATCTTCAGGATATCCACCGGCAACCAGAAAAACAGTTGCTGCTGAAAGTGCCGAAATTTTCATGGTATACTGGTTCAAGGTTTGTTCGTGAATGGCCAACATCAACTCCACAGCGTCGGATTCAATTCGGGGGAAAACCGATTCCGTTTCGGGATCTCCCATTCGGGCGTTGTATTCGATCACGAAAGGATCGCCGCCCACGTTAATCAATCCAAAAAACAGAAACCCACGGTAATCAATGCTTTCTTTTTTCAATCCTTTCACCGTGGGAAGAACGATTTGGTCCAAAACTTTTTGATGAAAAACCGCATCGCAGAAAGGGACCGGACTAATGGAGCCCATTCCACCGGTATTCAATCCAGTATCGCCTTCTCCAATTCGTTTGTAATCTTTTGCTTCGGGCAAAAGAACAAAATGATTTCCGTCGAGCGCAGCGAAATAGCTTACCTCTATTCCCGTTAAAAACTGTTCGATTACCACTTTCGATCCGGCCTGCCCGAATTTCTTATCGCCCAAAATGCTATCAAGGCCGGCTTGTGCATCCGCCAACGTTTCACAAATCAACACACCTTTTCCTGCCGCTAATCCATCTGCCTTTAAAACAATGGGCAGTGAATGATTTTTGATGTAGTGATGCGCTTCTTCCAATTGATCATCGTGAAAAGTGGCATAGGAGGCCGTTGGAATTCCGTGGCGAGCCATGAATTTTTTGGAGAAGTCCTTCGAACCTTCCAATTGAGCACCCAATTTCCCTGGACCCACAATTTTCAATGCGGCAAAGTCCTTTTTGGATTCAAAATAATCGCGAATTCCCAACACCAACGGATCTTCCGGGCCAACAACCAAGAGTCCGATGTGATGGGTGGAAATAAACTCCGCAATCGCCTCGAAATCGGTAACGGGGATGTTCACATTTTCGGCCAATAGAGCGGTTCCAGCATTGCCGGGAGCCACCCAACAGCGGGAACAATGTTTGCTTCTTACCAACGATTGAGCAATGGCATGCTCACGTCCACCCGATCCAAGTAAAAGAATGTTCATGGGAAATTTTTTGCAAAGAAAATCAATGATCCCGCATTATTTTGCATCCCAATGCGAACAATTGTTTTTTCTCTTCTTCTCTCCATTTCGTTTCAAGGATTTTCCACCACTAAAGGATGGATTTATTTGAAAGATAAATCGGGCAGCACCTTTCAACCCCAAACTTATTTTTCAGCAAAAGCATTGAAAAAATATGCGCCTTCTTCCGGCGATTCGACCGATTTTCCGATCAGTTCCCTTTACCGAAACCACCTGGAATCGGCAGGGTTAACCGTTATTTTCGAATCGCGGTGGCTGAATGCTGTTTTAGCAGAAGGATCGAACGAGGCTTGGAATGGGGTTCATTCCTTTTCTTTTATCCAATCCATTGATCGAGATTCTTATCAATACCAAGAAGTCATCAGTTCCACTCCTGATCGAATTGCCAAGGAAGATTTGCTGTTGGCCCAATGTCAGCTCGAAAGAATGAATGCAGATGTTTTTCGGAAAAACAATTTAACCGGAAAAGGACTTTTGATTTGTGTTGCCGATGTTGGATTTACCGATGTGGATGTTCATCCGGCCTTCCAACATCTCTTTAAAAACAAGCAGATCAAAGGGATAAAAGATTTTGCCGGCGGTAAGAAGGACGTTTTTTATGGACACAACCATGGAACCGCCGTATTATCGAACATTGCCGGGCGGAGAGGAGACCAATGGTTGGGAATGGCCCAAGATGCCGATTTTTTATTGGCAAAAACCGAAAATCGGAAAGAGCGATTTGAGGAGGAGAAAAACTGGTTGGCCATGCTGGAGTGGGCGCACCAACAAGGAGCCGATATCATTTCCAGTTCATTGGGTTACACCACGCAGCGGTACGAGCCATGGATGATGGACGGCAAAACGACGTTCATTTCCAAAACAGCCACCTTGGCCGCCCGGAAAGGGATTCTGGTGATCACCGCCGCCGGGAACGAAGCGGAAAGCAAATGGCACTACATCGCAGCTCCCGGTGATGCCGATAGCGTGCTCACTGTTGGTGGCATTGATCCCAAAACCGGAATTCACAGTTCGTTCAGCAGTTACGGCCCAACGGCCGATGGCCGAATGAAACCCAATGTTTGCGCTTACGGAACAACGCTCGCCGCTAAGCCGGGCGGACGTTATGCTCCTTCCGACGGAACCTCCTTTTCCACTCCACTTGTGGCCGGTTTCGCCGCTTGTTTGTGGCAAAAACATCCGGAATGGAACAACATGCAAATGATCCGGGCCATCGAAAACGCAAGTGATTTAAATCCGTACTTCGATTATCACCACGGTTTTGGTGTTCCCCAAGCCGATCGAGCCCTTTCGGGTTCGGAAGAACCGATTACCCATTCGTTTCACGTCGACACCACCGGAAACTATTGGGAATTGCAGTTGGATACCGTTTTAAAATCGTATGTAAAGGCTTACGTTCAAATTCAGCCAAAAGAAGAAGAAATCACCGTGACGGATGTTTCCAGTGATTCTAGCCAAAATATTTCGAATGGAATGGCAGCTTTGGTTGACTCCGCAGCCGCTGCGGATCAAGAAAATTCCGAAGAATTAACAACCATCGATGTAGCAATCATCGATTCAGTTGGCTACGACAACCAACTATCGATGTTAGGAATGTTCAATCAGGACTTCGATACAAAAAAATTATTGGAGCAATTGCCCAAACAGTACTACATCCGTTGGCCCAAGATGGTTTTTTATTCCATTGAAAACGAAAAGGGCCAGTTGGTTGAATACAAAACCTTCATACCAGTGAGCAAAAACCCCATTACTTGGTACAACCCACGAAATAAAAAAAATGTCTTACGCATACATTACTGGAATCAAACCATTCAACTAAAAACAAATCCATGATCAAAAAACTTCTTTTCACAGGAGCATTTCTGATGGCACTTTCTCAATCCAGAGGGCAGGAACTCATCAGTAGAATTTTAGAAGGAAACGACAGCACTTTGGCGCCAAGCACCAACGACGGAACGAAGAAAAACAAAAAATGGTCGGCCACCAGCATCATCGACTTATCTTCTTTCTCTGGCACAAAAGACCATGCAAGTGGAATCAATAATCAAGGATTAGGATTCAACATTGGACTTGAAGTGTACCGCAAATGGTGCGATGCATCTTCCTTAGTTCTTGGTGCTTATTTCGTCAATCAATCTTCCCAATACGACCTTGGAAAATCGCTTTTCCAAGTCAACAACCCACAATTTCATCGCCAAACCTTGAATGTTTCGGCTTTGGGTTTGCGAATCATGGATCGCATTTTTCTCAATTCGGTGGAAAGCAAATCGCGGGTATTTTGCGATTTCGGCGGATATGCCAACGTATTTCGAACTGGCCGTTTAACCACTGAATACCGGTACAACCCGCGCATCAATGGAGTTCGGGAAGAAATTCAAACGTTGAATAAATTGGATTACATCAATCCGATGGAATATGGCCCGATGGTTCGCGTAGGGAACAATTTACTGGCGCTAACTTTTTCTTACCGAATGACCGATTACTTCAAAAATGCTCCCAATTTGGTGGAAATTCCCAAATGGATGTGGAGCATTCAAATTGGAGGAAACAATTAACGAACGGTAATAAGTTTCTTTTTCGAAGGCATTCCTTCGATGTCTAAAACGTAATAATACAAGCCTTCCGAAATTCGGAGGGCTTTTTTGTCGATGGGTACGATGTATTTTCCAGGAGATTTCAATTCATTCACCCAAACCTCGGCCTTGGTTACTCCGTTCATATCTACCAACTTCAATTGCACCAGCGCAGATTTTTTCAATTTGAAAGAAACGTAAGCCGAAGCGCTGGCATCCACAACTCCTCCATTTTCTTGTACCACCACGGGCGAGAGCGTATCTTCCACCAAAGCGGTCCAAACCGAAAGCGCTCCCTGGTCCAAGCGAGTCCACATCGGACGTACCATGCTTCCTTGAACAGCCACAGACGAGTAATCTCCGAAAAACACCTTATCGGTTGGCAAGAAGGGTTGCTGGCTAATTTTCTGTTCTACAAACGTTTCTCCGTTAACGGTCGAGGCCAAAAAAACATCCGTTAGTGCATTGGTGTAATTTCGTCGATCGTAATAAACCACCCAAAGTTTTCCGGTCGTTTCATCCAAAGCTCCCCACGAAAAAAACTGATGTTTACCCGGAGCATCTTGATTGACCCGATTCGGTTTGTTCCATGTTTCGCCTCCATCGCTGGAAGAAACCAACCAAACATCGGTATCGAATTTCCCTTTGGACTGATCGGCATACAAAATGGAAATTCTCTTTTGACCGCGGGAGTACAACGTTTGAGGAAGTCCATTGCATCGGTAAATCCCTGGCACATCGAACGTCCAAGAGTGGCCGGGAACTACTGTTTTCTCCATGGGTAACCACGAATTTCCGCCATCCAACGACTTTTGAAAAACGATCCCTTTCGGCCCGCTCCAACTCACAAAAACCTCCCCGTTATCTCCAATGGCCGGAATAGCACCTTCCACCGTATTCGAACTATCCAAACAATCTCCAGCAAAAAAACTGATTCGCTTTGGTTCCGACCACGATTCTCCACGATCTGCCGATTTAGAAAATAGAATAACCGAAGAATCCAGTGGGTTTTTCGATCCGTAGGCATCGAATTGAGTCCATGTTACGAACAACTCTCCCGTTTTTGGATGAACCGCCACGCCCTCTTTGTCCTGTTTTTTCTTCCCATTCAACCCAAATGCAACGCCAGAGGTCCATGTCTTTCCTCCATCCATGGAGCGTTGGCAAACCAAGCGATCGATCCAGGTTCCTTCACTGGGATTGGTGAGATGGAAATAATAGAAAATTCCGTTCGCATCGCTCACCAAAATTGGATCTCCCCAAATTCCATACGGACAACTGATTTGGGTTTGAGTCCAAGTTCGTCCGGAATCGGAAGAATAATACACGTTGTTGAGGTTGGAAGCGGCGACTTGAACATTGGGGTATTTTTGACTGATCGCAATGCTCACCTCATTGGGATTGAAATCACTGGAAATCAGTACATTTTTTACCTGAGCTTCAAGTTGAACTCCAAGAAAAACAAAAAAGAATGCGAGGGAAAATCGAAACGGCATGCCCAAAATTACTTCCAAAAGAAGAAATTGGATTCACCGTTTTTCAACCATGTATTTTTTCCACAAATGAACCGGGATCCAAAACAAACCAAAACTAACGCTTCCATCTCTTTCTTGGGTTTTGTGGTGTTCCCAATGGGCTCTTTGCACCCAATTGAAGTATTTGTTTTTGAAAAAAATCTTATTTTTAATCCTACGGTGCACAGCGATATCGTGCAATATAAAGTACAACCAGCCGTAAAGCGCAATTCCTAGACCGATGAAAAATTGTGGTCGAAAATCGATAGAGCCAGAAACAATGAGATAAACGGAAATTCCTCCAAAAATCAAACTGAACAGATCATTCAATTCAAAAAAACCGGAATTGGGCCGATGGTGTGTTTTGTGAATGAACCAAAGAGGGCCGTGAAATAGAAACTGGTGGATGAAAATGGAAGCCAACTCCATTCCAATGAAACCCAATAATAACCAAATGATTGACATCATAGATCTTTGAACATTTCAATCAATTGATTGAAGTCTTTGATCAATTTGGAACCGGCCGGTAGTGTTGGATTTTTGTGAAGGACCTCGCGGCCGGAGAATAGAAACGGAACGTTGGGAACCAATTTCTGAACCTCATTCACATAATCTTGAACAGTGCCTTTGGGGAAACTGGTCGTTACCGCTGTGAAGAAATAATCGGGTTGATATTCTTTTTCAATTACCGGCAAATCCAGGATTGGTACACTTTGACCCAAGTAAACCACATGATGGCCACGAGATTTGATGAGGTAAGAAGAAAAGAGTAATCCGAGTTCGTGGTATTCGTTTTCGGGTAGGTACAACACGAATTTTTTGCCCCACTCGTTTTTGTGACGAACCTGTCCGTCGATGGCAACGATTAACTTTTGACGAATGATGTTGGAGATGAAGTGTTCGTGAGCCGGGGTAATGGAACCTGACAGCCAAAGAATTCCAACGTTCGACATGAATGGGAAAATCACATCGATCATGCATGACTCGAATCCTTTTTGAAGGATGTTGGTCATCACAATTTTTTCGAATTGATCTTCATTCAAATCCAACATGGTATAAACCATCGCTTTGATTTGATGATCAGAATCAAAATTATTCAAGGTAATGGCTGCTACTTTTCGACCAATGTCTTCCTTGGACATTTCTGCAATGGAAGAAATTTTCACGCCGTGTTGATTGAGAACGGAAATATTCAACAGAAGTTTTAAATCTTCTGCATCGTAATAGCGAATGTTCGTATCGGTACGCTTGGGTCGAATAATATCGTATCGCTGCTCCCAAATACGCAAAGTATGGGCCTTAATGTCCGTTAATACTTCAATGTCTTTAATCGTAAATCGCTCCACTGCTCCAATGTTTTATCTATCCCTCAACAACGGTTTTTAAAAAAAGTTTTAGATGATTGCCATGGTAGAAGAAGATTTTGCGATAAGTGTTTCTTTTCCTTGGTGATAGACATACACTTCTGCCTCGCAAAAATGCAATTTTGAACCTGATTTCAAAGTTATACCTACTGCTCGAATTCGATCTCCAATTCCAGGATTTAAAAAAGATAATTTTAGTTCGGCGGTAACAACTTTGTGGGGTTCCGGAGTTTTTGTGAGAGCGGCAAAACCCATCACAATATCTGAAACCGTTAGCGTAACACCCCCGTGAAGAAAGTCCAATTGTTGCTTTGTATGCTCATGAAGAGGCATTTCTCCTTCAACGCGCCCTTCTTCAATTTTGGTAATTTCAAAACCGATGTGGTGCATGAACCGCTGTCCTTTTAATTTCTCTCGAATTCGAGTTTCTAAATTCATTTTGCAAAGGTAACTTTGAAGCATGCAATCTTTCAACCCTCGACAAATCATCGTCAACTCCACCGAACACCAAGCCCGGTTTATCCACTGGGGCAGCTTGTTCGGTTTGGTGTGGGTGAATCGCCTTTCGCAGGAGATGGACGTGGTGGAATTGTTCAACGACGAATTGGAATACCGGCAGCATACACCCCAAGTGCCAGGCTGGAACGAAGATGCTTTGCAAATTGCCGAACCGTTTCACTTTACCTTGGCTCCTACTGCTTTACTCGCCAACATCAACGCCCATCAGCTTGTCCAACAACTCGGATTTTCCAATCAGGCGTTTCCTAAAGTTCATTCCCTCTCTGAAGAAGGAATTTCGGTGATTCATGAAACTTCTGGACTAAGGGGCGAAGAGGTAGTTCCGATGACCATGTTTTGGATGAAAGCTTTTTTTCAGCACTTGCAATTGAATCAAGAACCTGTTGTTTGGATGATTTTGAGAAACAAATCGTTTCAACTTTGGGTAGGCAAAGAACAAAAACTACTTTTGGCCAATACCTTTTCCTTTCATGGTAGCACGGATGTGCTGTACCACGTGTTGAATGTTTTTCAATCGTTGGGCATCAACAACCAAGAAGCCCAAATTCATGCCCTTGGAGAAATTACAGAAGATGCCGAAGTGTGGAAATTGCTTCAACGGTATGTTCATCGCATTCTCCCCTTCGGAGGATTGCGCTTGCAAGCGCCTCATTTTTTTCCGGATGCGTCTATTCAATCGATGGCGGCGCTCAACGTGATGACTTCATGAGAATCATTAGCGGCAGCGCCGGTGGCCGACGGTTACAACCGCCCAAAGGGCTTCCTGTACGTCCAACCACCGACTTATCCAAGGAAGCGATTTGCAATTGGATCCAAGCACGTTTTGATTGGGAAGATTTAAGTGCTGTTGATGCTTTCAGTGGAACCGGAAACATGGGACTGGAGTTTGCATCAAGGGGAGCGAAAGTGATTTGCGTTGAAAAACACCCGGCTGGAGTACAATGGATCAAAAAGGCGGCCCAGGACCTTCATCTTTCCGCCCAAGTCGTTCAGAAAGATGCATTTACATTCCTCTCACAACTTCCTGAAAATTGCAATTTTGTTTTTGCCGATCCGCCATACGATCATCCCCGCATGCGAGAGATTCCTGACCTCATCTCCCGCCCCGGCATTGTTCTCATCTTGGAGCACCGCAGCGGGTTATCGTTCGAAGGGCACCCCCATTTGATGGAAGAAAGGGTGTACGGTCAATCGGTTTTTTCTATCTTTGAATCGAAATGAATAAAGTTGTTTTTGCAGGTTCGTTTGATCCCATTACTCGGGGACATTACGACATGGTAGAACGCGCAAGTGCGCTGTTCGATGAAGTGATTGTTGCATTGGGCGCGAATTCTTCCAAACAAACGTATTTTTCGAAAGAAGATCGACTTCTTCAACTGAGGCAGGTATTCACATCTTTCCCCAAGGTCACGGTTGCCGAATACAGCGGACTCACCGTGGAGTTTGCCCAACAGTGCGGGGCTCGGTATTTGTTGCGCGGGCTTCGAAATGGGACCGATTTCAATTACGAGCAGAGCATTGCTCAAATGAATTTTCAAATTTCGGGAATTGACACCTATTTCCTCCTCACCCAACCCCATTTAAGCCACATTTCTTCCAGCGTAGTTCGGGATTTATTGAAACACGGTCGGGATTGTTC
>CANHCV010000074.1 GCA_947459245.1 Bacteroidota bacterium | reverse complement strand
TCCGTTGCGGTTGGGAATATTTACGAAGAATTCTCTTCAGGAAAACAAGATTTGGCCGCCATTCGAAACTTTATTCGGATGTTCTACCAGCGGCCTGATGGGAAAACCCTTCAACACGTTCTCCTCATCGGCGATGCCTCCTACGATTACAAAAACAGAATCGCCAACAACACCAACTACATCCCAACCTTCCAATCTCCCGAAACCATCGAACCGCTCTACACCTACTCGTGCGACTTTTTCTTCGGTTTGTTGGACTCCTTGGAAGGCCGGTTTTCCATCATTGATCGGGGGAACATGGACGTAGGAATTGGGCGATTGCCGGTTCATACCAACCAACAGGCGAAAATCATGATCGACAAGATCATCGAATACGAAACCAATGCCAGCGCCGGCGATTGGAAAAGCCAGATTACCTTGGTGGCCGACGATGCCGACTTCAACAAACACTTGGAAGACAGCGAAATTTTAACCGATTCCATTCAACGAAATTTCAAGGAAGCCGTGGTTGAAAAACTTTATTTGGATGCATTTCCAAGGGTTTCAACCCCCGGCGGCTCTCGCTATCCGGCCGTAAATCAAGCCATCAATAACCGCATCAACCAGGGCGCGTTGATCGTGAATTACATCGGACACGGAGGTGTAAACGGCTGGGCCGATGAACGGGTGCTTACGCCCGAAGATGTTCTAACGTGGAGCGCACAGGGCAAATACCCCATTTTCGTTACTGCCACCTGCGAGTTTTCCCGTTTCGATGATCCTGGAAAAATTTCGGTAGGCGAGCAAGTTGGATTCAAAGAAAAAGGAGGTCCCGTTTCTTCCATCACCACCGTTCGACTTACCTATTCCGAGCCCAACCTCGATTTTACCAAGCGTTTGTACCACCAATTTTTCGAAAAAGACTCCACCGGAAAATGCCAACCCATCGGGGTTTCTTTTCGACGTGCGGTTAACTTAACCGGTATCGACAATGCCAATACCCGTTGTTTAACGTTATTGGGAGATCCATCCCTCCGTCCTGCCATTCCTCAACAATCCATCACCATCACGAAAGTAAACCAAGTGACTCCTGGAGCCGATACCATTCGGGCGCTTTCAAAAGTGAAGGTAGAAGGACAAATTGATGAGCTCGGCGGTGGAATTGATCGCAATTTCCAAGGAGTGGCCACCTTAATCGTCTTCGACAAAGCCCAGGTATTTTACACGTTTGGAGCCGCCAATCAGTCGATTGCCGTTCCCGTTAACAACCAAAACAACATCCTTTTTAAAGGGAAAGCAACCGTTCGAAACGGTGAGTTTTCGGTGGAATTTCTAACCCCCAAAGACATCGCTTACCAATTTGGAAACGGCCGAATCCTCGCCTATGCATTGAGCAATCAGAAAACGGAAGCGCTAGGCGAAAACCGAAACATCATCATCGGTGGAACAGCTGCAAATTTCGCGACCGACGAAACGGGTCCAGAAGTGAAAGCCTACCTCAACTCTACCGCTTTTGTCAATGGCGGAATTACCCACAATCATCCCGTGCTTTTGGCCCGCGTTTTCGATGAATCGGGAATAAACACCGTTGGAAATGGCATCGGTCACGACATGGTGATGATCATCGATGGGAAGGCTGATCAGCCCTTTGTTTTGAACCAGTATTTTGAGTCGGATTTGGACGACTTCAAACGGGGTTGGATTCGATTTCCGATGTCTGGCCTAACGCCGGGGAGACACTCTTTAAAAGTTAAAGTTTGGGACGTTTACAACAATTTGGGAAGTACAACCTTGGAGTTTGAAGTGATCGATACGACTTCGCCTCAACTTCTTCAAGTTGGTTGTTATCCGAATCCTTCCAATGGAAACGTAACGTTTACCTTCAACCACAATTTGGCACTCATGCCTTTGGAAGCGAGTTTAGAAATCATGGATATTTCAGGAAAATCTGTCTTCCAATCCATCAAAAGCTTCACTCCGATCGGGTTTGTTGAAAATGCTTTTCAGTGGGAAGGAACCGACCAATTCGGGAAAAAAGTTGCGGATGGATTATACGTTTATCGCATTCAAATACGTTTAAAAAGTGGACAAACCTTACAGGCTTGTCAAAAACTTATCCGGATCTCCGAATAAAATTTTGAAATAGATTGATTACTTTTACCAAAATCATTTTTAGAACACATGGCTGTACAGAAGTTATTCCCTCTTAGTTTGATTGTATTTACCGGTTTTTTTGCATCGAAAACCGCTACGGCTCAACTTTCTACCAACAAAATTTTGGGGCAACTCAATACCATTACCACAGCGGTTCCCTTTTTAATGATTTCGCCCGATGCCCGAGCCGGTGCCATGGGCGACCAAGGGGTTGCTTCAACGGCCGATGCCAATTCCATGCACTGGAATCCCAGTAAATTGGTTTTCATTGATCCCAAAATGGGGAAATCTGGATTTTCGGTGAACTACACACCGTGGTTGCGCCAATTGGTTCCAGACATCAGTCTTTCTTATTTAAGCTTTTATTACTTGAAAGATTCTCGCCAAGCTTTCGGTGCGTCTTTGCGCTATTTCTCCCTTGGCGACATCACCTTTACCGATAACTTCGGAACCAACATCGGAACCTTCAATCCCAATGAATTTTCGTTGGATGGAACGTATTCCCGCAAATTAGGCGAACACTTCTCCACCGGGGTTTCTCTCCGTTACATCTACTCCAACCTAACCGGTGGATTGGATCAATACGGACAAAGCAAGGCCGGAAATGCAGTAGCAGGAGACCTATCCTTTTACTACAACAAACCAACGACCATCCAAGAGAAAAAAGCCAATTGGATGTTGGGATTGAACGTATCAAACTTGGGTAATAAAATTTCCTACAGCGCTTCCGGTGAACGAAATTTCCTTCCTTGCAACATGCGCTTGGGCGGCGGTATCGACATCAATTTCGATGAATACAACCGTTTGGTGGCAACCGTAGAACTTACCAAACTTTTAGTTCCAACCAACCCAGTCTATAAAAAAGATGGCAACGGGGCATTAATCATCGATTCAATTACTCAGCGTCCGGTTATCGACCGTGGGGAAGATCCATTCACCAAAGGCGTGATTGAAGGCGTTTTCAGTTCATTTACCGATGCGCCCGGGTACTTGAACGACCAGGGGCAGTTCGTTGATGGATCGGTATTGAGAGAAGAATTGCGGGAAATCAACCAATCCATCGGATTGGAATACTGGTACGCCAACCAATTCGCTATTCGAGGTGGATTTTTCAACGAGCACCCCACCAAGGGAGCACGTCAGTACTTCACTTTTGGAGCAGGTTTGAAATACAACGTTTTCAAAATTGATTTCGCCTACCTGGTTCCTACCAACCGCCAACTTGGCCGAAGCCCACTTCAAAACACCTTGAGATTTAGTTTATCGTTCGATATGTCGGCCTTCCAATCACCGGATGCGTCGAAGAAAATCGAAAACCAATAAAACAAAAAAGCCGTCGGATCCGACGGCTTTTTTGTTAGAATAAAAAGTAAACGGCTGCGGCGAGAGCGCTTCTTCTTCCCGGACATTCCAGCCGGGCAATTTTTCGGTAATTGGAATAATCGATCAAATACTCCCCGTCCCACCGAGCAATGCGCTTGTAATCGGAATAACGAATCACGTATTCTCCTTCAATTTTCGCCAATCGCTTGTAATTCATATCGCAAATGAATTCCCCATCGAACCGGTAAACCCGTTTGTAATTATCGTAAAGCAAAACGTAATCACCATCCATTTTCAAAACCTTTCGGTAATTGGAATAATCGGTCACCACGCATTGAGCATAAGAAATCAACGATCCCAATACGAATAATCCTAGAATAAATGCTTTTTTCATGCTTCAAATGTAACCATGAAAATCAAAATTTCGAACCTCTTCCACCCATTCCCTTGTCCTCAAAAAAATCGGAACACTCTTTTTTTACAACGGAAGCGGTTATTTTAGCAAAAAAATCAACATGAGCTATCCCTACCAAATAAAATCTCTGGAGCATTATCAACAGGAATACTGCAAAAGCACGGAGAATCCAGAGGCTTACTGGAGTGAGATTGCCCAGCATTTTGAATGGAAAAAACCGTTTGAAACGGTCTTGGAATGGGATTTTTTAGAAGGAAAAACCGAATGGTACCAGGGCGGCCAACTGAACATCACCGAAAATGCCCTCGATCGGCACGTGGCCACCCAACCCGATGCCATTGCGCTCGTTTGGGAACCCAATCATCCCGATGCAGAAACCCGAAGTTTCTCTTACCGCGAACTCCAACATCGGGTGATGCAATTGGGCCAAGTGCTTAAAAAGAAGGGAATTGGAAAAGGTGATCGGGTATGCATCTACATGGGCATGGTTCCCGAATTAGCCATAGCCGTTTTGGCTTGTGCAAGAATTGGAGCCGTTCATTCGGTTATTTTTGGTGGATTCTCGGCCCAAAGCATTGCCGATCGTGTTCAAGATGCCCAGGCCTCGGCCGTGATTACCTGCGACGGTGCAGCCCGAGGGGCCAAAGATATTCCCCTAAAAAGCGTGGTCGACGAAGCCCTGCTTCAATGCCCAACCGTTCATTCGGTTTTGGTGCTATCGCACACCCAAACCCCGTGCAGCATGATGGAGGGAAGGGATTTTTGGTGGCACGAAGAAATAGCAGCAATTGAAAACGAGGGGAATCCGTTTTTACCCGCTGAGGTCATGAATTCTGAAGATCCCTTGTTCATTCTTTACACTTCCGGCTCAACCGGAAAACCCAAAGGGGTGGTTCATACCACAGCCGGATACATGGTTTGGGCCGCCTACACGTTTGTGAATGTTTTCCAATATCAGCCGGGGCAGATGCATTTCTGCACGGCCGATATCGGCTGGATTACGGGACACAGTTACATTGTTTACGGTCCGCTGTTAGCGGGGGGCACCACCTTGATGTTCGAAGGAATTCCCACTTTTCCCGATGCTGGAAGATTTTGGGAAATCGTAGAAAAACACCAAGTGAACATCCTTTACACGGCTCCTACCGCCATCCGTAGTTTAATGGGATTTGGAACGGAGCCCATCGAAGGGAAGGATTTATCTTCCTTACAAGTCCTCGGAAGTGTGGGAGAACCCATCAACGAAGAAGCCTGGCATTGGTACGACGAAAACATTGGGAAAAGGAAATCCCCCATCGTAGATACCTGGTGGCAAACCGAAACGGGAGGCATTTTGATCAGCAATTTAGCTGGAGTAACACCCTCGAAACCGGCTTTCGCAACGTTACCTCTCCCGGGAGTTCAGCCGGTTTTGGTGGATGAGCACGGTCATGAAATGGAAGGAAACGGGGTAAGCGGCAATTTGTGCATCCGTTTCCCTTGGCCGGGCATCATTCGAACCACTTACGGCGATCATGAACGCTGCAAGAATACCTATTTTTCGGTTTACCCCAACCTGTACTTTACCGGAGATGGATGCCTGCGGGATGAAGAGGGCAACTACCGGATAACCGGAAGGGTGGACGATGTTTTAAACGTAAGCGGACACCGAATTGGTACCGCAGAAGTAGAAAATGCCATCAATTGCCACACGGGAGTGGTAGAAAGTGCCGTAGTGGGTTACCCGCACGAGGTGAAGGGGCAGGGAATTTATGCTTACGTTATTTTTCACGGCAACCTTCCAGATGAAGCATTGACCAAGAAAGACATTCTGGCGACCGTTGCCAAAGTGATTGGCCCGATTGCCAAACCCGATAAAATTCAATTCGTTTCGGGCCTTCCCAAAACGCGATCTGGGAAAATCATGAGGCGCATCCTTCGGAAAATTGCCGAAGGCGAATTGGAAAACCTGGGCGACACCACTACCCTTCTCGATCCAATGGTTGTTACCGAAATAAAAGAAGGCCGAATTTAATCCAACCTCGTTTTTTCATCTCTCTCCAAAATTTCCCAACCCATCCAATTCAATTCCAACACCAAACCCATGGGTTTGGGGGTTTGGGGATTGGGAATTTGCCATCCGGCACAAAGCTGGAGGTGAGGCGAAGCATTCCACATCCCTCCCAAAACAGCAACCGAGGCATCGTTGCTTCCGCTTACCCAATCGCCCATCAAAACCCAACGCTCATTCAGTTGAATTTCATACCCCAACATCATTCCAGTTCGGTTTCCCTGACCAACGTACATGGGAGTTGTTTGATACAAACCCGCCACGATTCTGCTGTGGTGATGATTGAAATGATAAACGCCCAAAGCGTAATTGAAGTAATTGATTTCTTTGTTCGAAATACGCCGACTTAAATTGTAGCCCAATTGGGTGCCCAGGTTAACATCAAAACTTGGAGACAAATGGAATTGCTTTTGAACCGTACCCATTAAAATGGGATAAAGTGCTCCCTTTTCGGGACGGTCGTTGTGTAAAATCCTCCATTCGGGTGCAAAATAAAAGCCTTTTCCAACCAAGTTAATGCCCACATCCCAACCCTTGTTCAATCCGTAAACAAAATGAGATTTCGACTCCATTTTATTGGAATAGAGGTTGAATTGGTGTTGGTAAAACCCTTTGCCTTTCCGAGTTATGTCACCCGATGGAATGTTGAATAAATTCTGCTGAGCAATGGAGAAAATAGGTAAAGAGAAAAGAAAAAAGAAAAAGATTTTAAAGGGCTTCATAAACGAAATTTGGCGCAAAATTATCTTTTTAACGCTTACCTAATTCACTTTGTTCGCTTAAAAATGCTTAACAAAAGGTTAACGCCAAAAATGAGTTTCTTGCCGCGATGGATTAACCTGAACTTTCCATTATTTTTGAGCATGAACCGCTTCTTCCTTCTTCTATTGCCTGCCTTTTTCTTTTTTCAAGGAAAAGCCCAATCGGCTTCATCGGATACGTTGGTTATTCGGGAGGTGATCACTGGATTTTTCAAAGGAATGCACGAAAACGACACCAATTTGGTAAAGCAAAACTGTTGTTTCGCCCCCGATTTCAAACACATTTCCGGGAAAATGCCCCGGTTTCGCCAAGAGAGTTTCCAAGGATTCTTGGATTTCATTGGCAATCCGAAATACCTCGGAAAAATTGATGAGCGAAACACCATTGAAAGCATACAGCTTTCCGGCCCGATGGCCGTAGTTTGGTGTCCGTACGAGTTTTTCATGGACGGGAAGTACTCCCACAAAGGCGTGAATTCCATCACATTAATCAAATCGGGACGGGAAGGTTGGAAAATTTGCGGATTGATCGACACCCGAGAAAAATAAGAACATGGTAGGAAAAATTGAGCACATTGGCATTGCGGTTAAAGATTTAGATGCCGCCAACGAAGTTTATACCAAACTTTTGGGGGTTGGTCCCTACAAATCGGAAGGGGTAGAAAGCGAAGGCGTAATGACGTCTTTTTTTCAAACCGGGGTTAACAAAATTGAATTGTTAGCAGCCACGAATTCCGACTCGGCCATTGCAAAATTCATCGAGAAAAAAGGGGAAGGCATTCACCACATCGCTTTTCATGTGGATGATATTTACGCCGAAATGGATCGATTGCGGAACGAAGGATTTGTGTTGTTGAACGAAGAACCCAAAATGGGTGCCGACAATAAGCTGATTTGTTTTGTGCATCCGAAGGGCACCCACGGAGTGTTGGTGGAATTGTGCCAGGAACGAAAGTAGAGGGAATGGTTTTCCCGCAAAACGATTGAATCATTAACCACAACCGATGGAATGAGGAGCTTGCGCTCGGATCATTTCGTGGAATAAACTTGGTTTTCCTTTCCTTTTTGAAATCAATTTCGGTTATTTCCCCATTGATGGTTACCCAAACGGTGGAGCTTGAACCAATTGCGGAAAACCTCATGGGAACGCAGGTACAACGGTTCCGTAAAAACAGGTGATAAATATCATATGGGAACATGATTCTGATCATGAAACGTTAAAAACAATCCAAATACATTTGTTTCAATTCAAGTTTGCCCTTTGGGCAAGGATGTTTTAAAGTAAAAACTACAACTATGAACAAAACAAATGTCGCAATTGGAGTATTGGCAGGCGTAGCCGTTGGTGCCCTCTTGGGTGTGTTATTTGCGCCCGACAAAGGATCGGTAACGAGAAAAAAACTGATGAAAAAAGCAACCGATACAGCGGATGATTTGAAAGATAAATTTGATGATTTATTGGAAGAATTGACCGAGAAATTTGAAGCTGCAAAAGAAGAAGTGGGTCAAATTTATGAAAACGGAAAACACAAAGCCGAAGAGATCACCCATGATTTGAAATCCAAGCTGGGCTGATTTATTTTAATCATTAACGTCATTCATGTATGGAAAACCAGGTAGATTTTTTAGAACCTTTGATTGAAAATGCTCGGGAATATGGAAAAACGAGCCTTGAATTGTACAAACTTAAGGCCATTGAGAAATCCTCGGAGATTTCTTCCATATTCATTTCTCGTTTGGTAGCTTTTTATGTTTTTGGACTATTCATTCTTATGGTAAGTTTTGGTTTGGCCTACTGGCTGGGCGACTTTATGGGAAAGATTTACCTCGGTTTTTTATGCGTGGGCGGATTTTATGGAGTTACAGGAGCTATTTTATACTTTTTCCTTCACAATTGGATGAAAGAGCGCACAAATCAATTAATCATTAAACAAATGCTCAATTAATCTTCATGAGGAAAATAAACTCAATAAAGGAATTAAGGGAAACCATTCTTGAACTCGAGATCAAACAGAAGGAAGACGAGCGTTTGTTGAAAGAACAATTCATGATTGCCTACGAGCGGTTGAAACCGCTCAATATGATTAAAAACTCGGTAAAGAATCTGATTACATCTCCTGAATTGAAGGACCATCTGATCAGCAGTACCATGGGACTTGCCGCGGGTTACCTCACCAAAAAAGCGGTGGTTGGATCAACCCATCATCCATTAAAACAAATTCTGGGGGCCTTTTTACAAATGGGGGTTACCAACCTGGTTGCCAAAAATTCCGATGGAATCCAATCCCGGGTGGCAAGCATCATCGGCAGTTTCCTCAGTAATCGGAAAGGCAAGCGCAAAAACGAGGAGTAATCCTTTGGCAACTGCGGCCTGAAGCGCTGCTCCTCCTCCCCAACAGATCCTTACTTCTTCATGCGCCAGCGACTTATTTTTCGGATCAATACCGGTTCCGATTTTTCCCGTTCAATGGCACCAATTAAGAATCCGTAAGGTTTTAAGGGTTCTACATGGTCGCAAATGATTTTGAACATTGCCATCAAGGGAATGGCGAGAAAAATTCCAGGTATACCCCACACAATTTCACCCAATACCAAGGCAATGATGGTGAATAACGGATTTAGTTTCACTTGAGAACCAACAATCAACGGTTCTAAAACCCATCCTTGAATGAATTGTATGAGGCCATACGTTCCTACAATTCCTGAAAGCATCAGGAAACTACCGCCTTGCACACCGGCTACCATAACCGTTATTGCGGTGCCGGTAATGTTTCCAATAAATGGAACAATTTCTAGCAATCCGCACAAAAAAGCGAAAAATAAAGCGTTTTCAACGCCTAAAATGGAAAAACCAATTCCATACATCACCCATAGGCAAACAATCATTTTTGAAAGACCAACCAAGTATTGTTGAGACACCTTTCCAACGTGATCGATCAATTTTGCCATTTCGTTTTTCTGAGATGGGGGCGAAAACCGAAGAATGAATTGCTTCATGTGGCTTCGGTAATACAACAGAAACAGAATATAAATCAGTGTTAAAATTAAATTGGCAAATAAGGAAGGCAATGACATGGCCGTATCCTTCAGAAATTGAGTGATGGCCGGCTGCTGATTGCTCAATGCCTGATTTTGTTTTTCTACCGAAAATCCAAAGTGAATGGAAAGGTAATTCTGAAAACGATCGATGATTTGGAGACCACTTTGCCGAAGCAGCGAAAAATCGCGGATCAGCGTAGAAACCTGATAGCTGAGAAGCATCCCAATTCCAACGATGAAGAGCAATAACCCTACGATACAAATTACGACTGCGAGTCCTCTCGGCACTTTCCGATCTTCCAACCATCTGCAAAGGGG
>CANHCV010000073.1 GCA_947459245.1 Bacteroidota bacterium | reverse complement strand
GCCATTTTATCGGTAGAAAAAGATCAGGCCGCTTCCCACCGAAATCAAGGTTGGGAACCTTTCACGGATGCGGCCATTCAAGCGGTGAATGAACTGCAACATCCGGTTGTTTTTATGCTTTGGGGTTCTTTTGCCCGCTCCAAGGCGCCCATGATTAACCGTCAAAAACACCTGATTTTAGAGGCGCCTCATCCGTCCCCACTATCGGCTTATCGTGGATTTATGGGTTGTGGTCATTTCTCCAAAGCCAATGAATTTCTTATTTCTAAAAATAATTCTCCAATCCAATGGTAAAGAATCGACTTATTTCCGGCATTTTTATGGTTTTCCTTTCGGTTATTTTGGGTGCAATTGCGGCCCATTCCTTGCCCAAAATTTTACCGGATCCATCCGTGGTGTCATTCCGAACCGGGGTTGATTATTTGCAGTTGATGGGCATTATTCTGATCCTTGGTTCCTTGGAAAAATTGGCCATGCCGAGAGTTTCATTTCGGTTTTTGGTGGTATCCATTTTTTGCTTTTCGGGGTCCATTTTCACCTTGGCATTTAAGTCGAAATTGGCTTTCTCGGTATCTTTTTTAGGGCCCATTACGCCTGTTGGCGGATTGTTGATGATGCTGGGACTGGGAATTTGGGCCTGGAGGATTTGGAAATCCAATTAAACCATCGGGTTAATATCCATTATTGTTTAAGGAACAAATAAAAACCGTAAATTAGCTCCGAAGGAGCGAAATCCCCAAAGCCCCGTAGGGGCGTAATCATTCCAAGGAAAGGAACAAATAAAAACCGTAAATTAGCTCCGAAGGAGCGAAATCCTCAAAGCCCCGTAGGGGCGTAATCAATTCAAGAAAAGGAACAAATAAAAACCGTAAATTAGCTCCGAAGGAGTGAAATCCTCAAAGCCCCGTAGGGGCGTAATCATTCCAAGGAAAGGAACAAATAAAAACCGTAAATTAGCTCCGAAGGAGCGAAATCCTCAAAGCCCCGTAGGGGCGTAATCATTCCAAGGAAAGGAACAAATAAAAACCGTAAATTAGCTCCGAAGGAGTGAAATCCTCAAAGCCCCGTAGGGGCGAAATCATTCCAAGGAAAGGAACAAATAAAAACCGTAAATTAGCTCCGAAGGAGTGAAATCCTCAAAGCCCCGTAGGGGCGAAATAATAATTTATGCCAAACACCTATTCCCAGATATATATTCAAGTAGTGTTTTCCGTGAAAAGGAGGCAAAACCTGATTCAGAAAAGTTGGAAAGAGGAATTGTACAAATACATCTGTGGTATTGTAAATGGAAAAGTACAAAAAGTTTATGCCATCGGAGGAGTTGAAGATCACATCCACATTTTATTAAGCATAAAACCCAATATTGCATTGTCCGATTTGGTAAGAGATATTAAAGCCAATTCATCCAGATGGATTAATGAAAGGGGATTCGTAAAAGGTAAATTCCAATGGCAAGAAGGATTTGGTGCATTTTCATATGGTCAATCTCAATTGGATACCATCATTGCTTATGTGAACAATCAAGAACAACACCACCAAAAAAAGAAATTCAAAGAAGAATATTTGGAATTGTTGGAGAAATACTATGTTGAATACCATGAAAAATACTTGTTTGATTGGTTTGATTAACATCGCTCCTACGGAGCTTCAATGGCAATCCTGAAAAACAATTCTCCAATGATTTCGCTCCTACGGAGCTTCAGAGGCAATCCTGATACCATTTCTTCAATGACATCGCTCCTACGGAGCTAATTTCCACGCTGCAAATCCGATGAACCAATTGCCCCCTCAATTCTTCACCAAACTCATTTTTACCGAACCTACCAAAATTTCAGCTTCCAATTCGATGGAAATTTTTCGATCATCATCGCTCACATAAAGCGTCATTCCTTCTTCTTCAGAAAATACTCTTCCAGTTAGTAACAATGGTCGAATTTTTAATGCCGAAAACGTACCGGCTTCGGTGGTGATTTTTTCTTTCCCAAGAAATTTGAATCCCACTTGATAAATCTGGTCATCGAGGAAAACCGGGAATTTGTAGTATTGATTGATTTTTAGTTTGGAAAGATCCAAGGTACGGGCGTAGTAAAAGGCACTGATGATGTCTTGCGCATATTGTGGGATGGGAATAAAATTGCGCGTATCGGAATGCGCAAGGGCTTTTTCCTGATCGAAATAAACGGTTTGTTTGATTTTGTAACCGCCTTCATCGGTGTTTCGGTAAAAAGTATGGGGTGCGAGGGTTTCTTGATCCAATAAGGTTTCGAAATGATCGCGCACCCGAAAAAACCAATCGAAGGCGGAAATCGATTTTCCTTCTGCCACGATGTGGTAACAAGGGTGTCCGTTTTTGTATTTTTTTTGGGGAAGAACTTTGAGGGTTGCCGTTCCCGCATCGAGGAATCCGTAGTGAATTCGAAACTTCAAGGTTTCACCGAAATCGAAGGCTTTGTTCGGCAATCGCCGAAGTTCCTGAATGGTTTTGGCGGAATAAGTGGAGGTGGCGGGAAGAAGGAAGAAAAAGGCCCAAACGAAATGTTTCATAACCAAATTTTTTTAGGCCTTTTCAAAGTCCGTGCCAATGCCTTAGCTTTAGGAATGAAATCTTCAATAACCCTTCTCGTTCTCCTTCTTGTTTCCTCCATGGGTTTCGCGCAAAATTCGTGGACCAAGTTCATGACTTACAACATTCGGTACAACAATACCGCCGACGGTTTGGATGCTTGGGACAACCGAAAGGCGGAATTGATTCGGTTTGTGGAATCGCAAAACCTCGATATTATTGGATTTCAGGAAGTTTTGGTAGAGCAATTGAAAGAGGTGCAAGCCGGTTTGAATCCTACAGGAAGGAAGTACGAATGGGTTGGGGTAGGACGCGATGATGGGAAGGTGAAGGGCGAATTTGCTCCCATTTTTTACGATGGTAATCGGTACAAGAAAATTTCTTCCGGACATTTCTGGTTGGCACCAAATTCGGAACAACCACAATTGGGATGGGATGCGGCTTGCATTCGCATTTGTACCTATGTGGTTTTGAAGGATCTTCGAAACGGTGAAACGTTTTCCGTATTTAATGCGCACTTGGATCACGTTGGATCGGTAGCGCGAGCGGAGAGCGCAAAATTGATGCAACGAAAAATGAAGGAAATTCATCCAAAAGGAAAACACGTGTTGATGGGCGATTTCAATGCCGATCTTACCGATTCGGCGTTCTCGGGATTTAGAAGTTGGGAGAATTCACGGAAAGATTTTGGTCCAAAGGAATACACCTATTCCACGTTCGACCCAACCGTTTTGGGCGGACCCGTTATTGATCACATCTTGTTCGATTTTCGGGTTTCCAACAAACAAAAAGCGAGAATTCTTCGTCCCATGTTTAAAAATCGTTACCTCAGCGATCATTTTCCGGTGGTTTGGGACGTGCAGTTTTAAAAAACTGTTAAACCGAGGAAACTTTTTAAAGGTGTATAGTTTCCATCGTTTTTTGTGCGTACTTTTGCGCCGTGAACGAGACGTATCTTAGCATTTTAAAGAAAGCGGGTGAAACCTTCATCCGTTTAGGGGTTCGTTCGGTAACAATGGACGATTTGTGCCGGGAGTTGGGGATCAGCAAGAAAACCTTGTACGCGCATTTTGAGGATAAAAATGCCCTTGTTTTTGCGGTATTAAAAGCGCACATCGATTTCATGGAAAGAGAAGCCACCGTGGTTTTTAACCAAGAATCGGAAAATCCCATGGCTCAATTCATTCAGTTTACAGAATGCATGGCTCCCCAAATGCAATCGATGCATCCAGCATTGCTTCATGATTTACAGAAGTACCATCAGGATGCATGGAAATTGTTGGAAAATCACAAATCCACCTTCGTTTTCGAGCTGATTCGCCAAAATTTGGAGCGTGGAATGAAAGCGGGATATTACCGCGATTCCATCAATGTTCCCTTGGTAGCCAGTTTCTACACCAGTTTGGCCGACGAACTTTTGGGAGGTAAACGCTTCCCCAATCAACCATTAACCTTATCGGAAATTCACCGTGAAATGATTCACTATCATTTGCATGGAATTGCTTCCGAAAAAGGATTTGAATACTTGAAAAAAACAGCTCAAAAATATCAATAATGATCATGAAACGATTGTTTGTTACCACGGTAGTTCTTTGCTTCAGCGGGATGTTCATCTCAGCAGAAGAAAAGAGTTTTACTCTTCAGGAGGCCGTTCGCTATGCCATGGCGCATAGCCCCAGCATCGACAATGCCAAGAAAGATGTGCAATTGTCGAAAGAAAAGGTGAACGAAATCAAAGCGATTGGTTTGCCACAGGTCAATGCATCTGGAAATTTTATGCAGAACATGCGTATTCCGGTGCAAATTATTCCCAATTTTACCAATAACTTTTTGCCCCCTGGAGCACCAAGAGGAGAGGAGTTCATTGAATTGGCGTTTGCTCAGAAGTACACGGCCATGAGCAACATCCAATTAACCCAATTGCTTTTCGATGGGTCGTACTTGGTAGGTTTGCAGGCGTCTCGAGATGTGGTGAATTTGTACGAAATTTTGGAGAATCGTTCCATCATCGAAATCGAAAACAATGTTTCCAAAGCGTATTTGTTGGCTTTGCTGATGAAGGAAAACGTGAAAATGTTGGAAGTAAATCTTAACTCTATTCGTAAAACCTTGGAACAAACAACGGCCATCAATCAACAAGGATTGATTGAAAAGTTGGACGTTGATCGGTTAACCCTAACCAAAAACAATTTGGAGATTCAATTCGCCAAATTGAAAATGCAAGCCGACATCACTGAAAAATTGTTGAAGTTTCAAATGGGAATGCCCATTCAAGAACCCATTGTTTTATCCGATCAACTGGAGAAATTAATGGCCGAAATGAATCAAGATTTCTCTCAAGAAACATTAGCCATCAACAACCGGGTGGAGTACAAATTGTTGAACAAGCAGATTGATTTGTTGAAGTTGGATGAAAAGCGCTACAAAATGGCCTACTTGCCTTCTCTAGCTTTTGTGTTGAATCAGCAGTATGCCAGTTTTCGTTCCGAATTCAATTTCTTTGATTCGAATCTTCCTCCCAATAACCGTTTTATCCCATCCAATTATTGGGCCTTGGGATTGCAAGTACCCATTTTTGATGGATTGAAGAAAGAAGCCCAACGTTCCCAGGCGCGATTGAATCGTGAAAAAGCTGAGAACGATCGTTTGAATTTTGAGAACGCCGCCAATTTGGATGCCGCTCAATCTCAGGTGAAGTATTCTTCTTCCAAATCCATGTTGAAACAGCAACAAGCAAGTAAGGAATTGGCGTTGAACATTTATCAAACCACCTTGAAAAAATTCCAGGCCGGAGTAGGATCTTCTTTTGAATACACCCAAGCCGAAACCGAATTAACCAACGCCAACGGAAATTATTTGAATGCCGTGTACGAAGTGTTGGTTTCACAACTTGAATTGAAAAAAGCATTAGGTAAATAAACGAACAAAAAAATATGAAAAAACTCATTTTCGCCCTTTCCGCTGTAGTGGTGTTGGCCTCTTGCGGCGGCGGTTCTCGATTGGAAGAAGTAAAAGCCGAGTTGGCCGCAAAGAAAAAAGAAGTAACAACCCTGAACGACGACATTAAAAAGTTGGAGATGGAATTGGCCAAGCTCGACACCGGAGTAAAAGCATCTGGAAAGTCGACCTTGATCTCGGTGACCGAAGTGAAAAAAGCATCGTTCACCAATTACATCGACGTGATGGGGAAAGTAGATGCCGATAAAAACGCCAACCTTTCTGCCAAAGTTCCAGGAATGGTAACTCGGGTGTTCGTTACCCCCGGTAGCAACGTGCGCGAAGGCCAGGTTTTGGCTGAAATTGATAACTCGGCCATGGCTGCAGGATTGGAAGAATTGAAGCAGCAGATGCGTTTTGCCGCCGATTTGTACGAAAAACAAAAATCGTTGTGGGATCAGAAAATCGGCTCTGAAGTTCAATACCTCAGCGCAAAGAACAACAAGGAAGCCCTCGAAAAGAAGTTAACGACCTTGAATGAGCAGTTGGATATGTACCGCATTCGTGCTCCTTTCAATGGAGTGGTTGACGATGTATTCATTAAAGTGGGTCAAGTTGCCGCTCCCGGATTCCCCGCCATTCGTTTGGTGAATTTCTCGGGTTTGAAAGTTACCGCCAATCTTGCAGAAACGTATTTGGCTAAAGTGAAAGCCGGAAATTCTGTTCGCGTTGAATTCCCCGATTTGAAAACATCCACCAATTCCACCATCAATTACGTTGCAGGAGTGGTAGACCCTATGACCCGTTCCATCAAAGTAGAAGCTTCGGTAACGAACCTTTCCGGTTTGAAGCCCAACATGATTGCGGTTTTGAAAATTACCGATTATTCCAATTCGAATGCAGTTGTTGTTCCGGTTAATACCGTTCAAACCAACGAAGAAGGTTCTTTTGTTTTGGTTGCGGTGAAGGAAAATGGAAAAACAGTGGCTCGCAAGAAAATGGTTACCGTTGGAGCTACCTACAATGGCATGACCGAAGTAAAATCGGGTTTGCTCGAAGGCGATCAGTTGATCACCACTGGATTCCAAGAATTGAACGACGGTGATCAAATTGCTTATTAAGGAAAATAGCGATGAAAGATACTCAAAAAGAATTTAAGCCCAGTAGCTGGTCGATTGATAACAAAACGGCCATTTATGTGATCACGGCCATCATTACATTGGCGGGGATTTTCAGCTACATCAAGCTTCCCAAAGAGAAATTTCCGGATGTGGTGATCCCAACCATTTATGTAACCACCATCTATCCGGGTGCTGCCCCCAGCGACATTGAAAACTTGGTTTCAAAGCCATTGGAAAAACAAATTAAATCGATCTCTGGCGTAAAGAAATTGACCTCGAATTCGGTTCAGGATTTTTCCATGGTGATGGTGGAATTCAATACCGATGTTGATGTGGCTGAAGCGAAAAGAAAAGTAAAAGACGCGGTGGATAAAGCTCGTTCCGAATTACCATCCGATCTTCCCAAAGAACCTTCGGTGATGGAGGTCGACTTCTCTGAAATGCCCATTTTATACGTGAACATTTCTGGCGATTTCGATTTGAATAAATTGAAGAAGTACGCCGATGTTGCCAAAGATAAAATTGAAGGATTAAAGGAAATTACCCGCGTTGATGTGGTAGGAGCCTTGGATCGCGAAATTCAAATCAATGTAGACATGTATAAAATGGAAGCAGCGAATTTGACCATGCGCGATGTGGAAATGGCCGTTGCTTACGAAAACATGCGAATCTCTGGTGGGAATTTGGATATGGATGGAATGAAACGTTCGGTTTCCATTTCCGGAGAATTTACTTCCGTTGATCAAATCAAAAACTTAGCGCTTCGCTCCATGAGCGGTGCAACGGTTTATTTGAAAGACGTTGCCGATGTAAAAGATAGTTTCAAGGAACAAGAAAGTTATGCTCGTTTGAACGGGAAGAATGTTATCACCTTAAACATCATCAAACGTTCGGGTGAAAACTTGATTGATGCCAGCGATAAAGTTCGTGGAATCATGGATGAATTAAAGGTTTCAACCTATCCCAGAGAATTGGAAGTTGTTTTAACCGGCGACCAATCAACCGAAACCCGCGTTACTTTGAAAGACTTGATCAACACCATTGTGATCGGTTTTATTTTGGTAACCATCATTCTGATGTTTTTCATGGGAGCCACCAATGCCATTTTCGTTGGTTTGTCGGTTCCACTTTCGTGCTTCTTGGCCTTCATGTTTTTCCCAAGCATGGGCTTCAGTTTGAACATGATTGTTTTGTTCTCCTTCCTCCTTGCTCTAGGGATTGTAGTAGATGACGCGATTGTGGTGGTAGAAAATACCCACCGAATTTTTGATAATGGGAAAATGCCCATCGTTAAGGCTGCCAAACTCGCCGCTGGAGAAGTATTCGTGCCCGTTTTGGCCGGAACACTTACCACCATCGCACCGTTCGTTCCCCTCGCTTTCTGGGGTGGAATCATCGGGAAATTCATGTTCTTCCTGCCGGTGACCCTCATCGTTACCCTCTTTGCATCCTTGGTAGTAGCCTATATTATCAATCCGGTATTCGCGGTAGATTTCATGAAACCTCATGAAGATGAATCCACCGAAGAGTTCAAAAAGAAAAGCAGAAAAAGCAGCCGAAAAACAGCCATCATTTTAGGGGCAATCGCACTTCTCGGCTACATTTCAGGAAGTTTGGCTTTCGGTAACTTGATGTTGGTGTTCATGGGATTGTACTTCTTGCACAAATACGCATTGAAACATACCATTGAGAAATTCCAAAACAAGGCCTGGCCGAAGGTTCAAGAAAAGTACAAACAAGTCATCACTTGGGCCTTGATCGGTAAACGTCCGCTAGGATTGTTGGGTGCTACCTTGGGATTGTTGGTTTTCTCTTTCATCTTGGTTGGAATTGTTAAACCAAAGGTGGATTTCTTCCCCAATGCCGAACCAAACTTTACCTACGTTTACATCAAGCTTCCCGTTGGAACCGATCAACGATATACCGATTCGGTGACCAAAATTCTGGAAGGAAAAGTGTACAAAGTTCTTGGAATGGAAAATGGAAAAGAGAATCCATTGGTAGAATCGGTGATTTCCAACGTTGCCGTAGGAGCTACCGATCCTCAAGAAGGCGATCGTTCCACCGCTTCCAATAAATCCAAGATTTCCATCGCCTTCGTTGAGTTCGCTCACCGAGATGGAAAAAGCACCCAAGAAGTGTTGGATAAAGTTCGCGAAAGCATGAAGGGAGTTGTTCCAGGTGCTGAAATTACCGTTTCGAAAGAATCCAATGGTCCTCCAACCGGAAAGCCCGTTTCCATCGAGATAATGGGCGACGATTTCAACGAGCTCATCGCTACGTCGAAAGGATTGAAGCGCTACTTGGATTCCGTAGGAATTAAAGGAGTAGAAGAGTTGAAAAGCGATTTGCAAGATAAAAAACCTGAAATTGATATTGCCATCAACCGGGAACGCGCCAACCGCGAGGGAATCAGTACAGCTCAAATTGGAATGGAGCTTCGAAATGCGATCTTCGGAAAAGAGGTTTCTAAGTTTAAAGACAACAACGACGAATATCCCATCAATTTGCGCTACAACAAAGCTCAGCGCGAAAACATCAATCAATTGGTGAACTTGAAGATTTCCTACCGCGACATGAACATGGGTGGAATGATTCGTCAGGTGCCACTTTCCGCCCTAGCCGATGTTCAATACGCCAATGCGTTCGGCGGAATTAAGCGGAAAGCCCAAAAGCGGATTGTGACCCTTTCTTCCAACGTGTTGAGCGAATACAATCCGAACGAAGTGGTTGCACAAGTTCAAGCAGCAGTAGAAAACTTTAAAAAGCCCGAGTCGGTGAGTATTACCATGGGCGGAGAACAAGAACAACAAGCAGAAACGGCTGGATTCTTGGGCAATGCCATGTTGATCTCATTGGGATTGATCTTATTGATTTTGGTAACCCAATTCAATTCCATCTCCAAACCTATTTTAATTCTTTCTGAGATTCTATTCTCTTTGATTGGGGTATTGTTAGGATTCTCCATTTTTGGAATGAACATCTCCATTGTGATGACGGGAATTGGAATTGTTGCATTGGCAGGGATTGTAGTACGTAACGGAATTCTTTTGGTAGAATTTACCGATTTATTGATGGAACAAGGCATGCCTTTGAAGGAAGCCATCATTGAAGCCGGTAAAACCCGTATGACGCCCGTATTGCTAACGGCTACCGCCACCATGTTGGGATTGGTTCCATTGGCCATTGGGTTTAACATCGATTTCATATCCTTGTTGGAAACCGGAAATCCCCACATCTTCTTCGGTGGAGATAGCGTGGCGTTCTGGGGCCCCTTGAGTTGGACCATGATCTTCGGATTGTCGTTCGCTACGTTCCTAACGCTCATCCTTGTTCCTTGTATGTATTACTTGAACGAAACCGGTAAAGAACGTTTGTACGGATGGTTTGGTAAGAAATACGTTTCCAAACCCGAAAAGAAGTATTTGGAATCCTTAGAAGTTAATCATCAGTAATATTGATTAGTTATTGTTTTGTGTT
>CANHCV010000072.1 GCA_947459245.1 Bacteroidota bacterium | reverse complement strand
CCTATTTCCTCCTCACCCAACCCCATTTAAGCCACATTTCTTCCAGCGTAGTTCGGGATTTATTGAAACACGGTCGGGATTGTTCGGATTTACTTCCACCTGAATTTACGCTTCCTTCCAAATAAGCAACAAATCGCGAATGGTGGGTAAGGCCATCGGCCAATAATCTTCCACCTCATCTTTGGAGATCCAAATGATTTCGGTAATGTCTTCTTCCCATTGGGGTTGAACTTCCCAAGAACCTTCAACGCTCATCCAAAACCAATGGGATGGCTTCAAACATCGTTGATTTTTCAACACGTAGGCATGGTAGGTCGTTGTAATAAAACCACCTAAAACAACCGCATGAAGTCCGGTTTCTTCTTGCACTTCCCGAACGGCGGCTTGTTCCAACGTTTCTCCTTCATCTACCTTTCCTTTGGGCAAATCCCAATATCCTCTTCGTTTCATCACCAACAATTCACCCCGTTCGTTTTCCACCAAACCGCCTGCAGCAGGAACCAATGAAAAAGATTTTTCCAATTCTTGGATCACTTCCATTGGATTGGCATGAACCATGGCTACTCGGGAAGGTTGTGGCCGATCCATCCATTCCACTACTTTATTTTTGAATTTTGCTGGATTGAAATTTGAAACCTCTACTCCAGATGGAATTTCCAATGTGGTTAGTGGATAAATTGAGAGCAACGTGTGTTGCAAGTAAACTTTAATTTCCCTCATTTTTAGTAAGTTCGCATTATGATTCAAAATTCCGAAGTTGCCCACGACATCGCCGGGCTTTTGCTCGAATGTGGTGCGGTAAAATTACAACCAGAAAATCCATTTACATGGGCAAGTGGGTGGAAATCTCCCATTTATTGCGACAATCGACTAACATTATCCTATCCCGATATCCGTAAAACCATAACGGTAGAATTGGTTAAATTCATTGAAACTCATTTTCCGGAAGTGGATTGCATTGCCGGAGTAGCCACGGCCGGGATTCCCCAAGCTTGCTTGGTGGCTGATGCCTTGGAATTGCCCGCAGCCTACGTTCGCAGTGCTCCCAAAGATCACGGAATGGGCAATCAAATCGAAGGAAAAATTGAAAGCAATTGGAAAGTAGTGGTGATTGAAGACTTGATTTCAACCGGTGGAAGTTCGGCCAAAGCTGTTGAAGCTATCCTTGCTTCCGGTGCCGATGTTTTGGCAACCCTATCGACCTTCAGCTACGGATTCGCAAAAGCCGATGACGTTTTTGAAAACATTGGAGTACCGTATTATTCGCTTTCCGATTACGATCACCTGTTGGAAGCAGCCATGCAAGGCGAATACATCCAAGAAAGTGTGCTAGAAAAACTAGGAACTTGGAGAAACGATCCATCAAACTGGACTCCATGAGCAAAAAATTAAGTTTATTCGACAGTACCACCATCATCATGGGTTCCATGATTGGCTCGGGGATTTTTATTGTTTCAGCCAGCATTGCCCAACAAGTAAAATCTCCCGGATTATTGATTGGTGCGTGGGTGCTCACCGCCATCATCACCCTACTTGGGGCATTGAGTTACGGTGAATTGGCGGCCATGTATCCCCAAGCCGGCGGACAGTACGTTTACCTGCGGGAGGCTTACGGCAAAAGAACGGCATTCCTTTACGGTTGGAGTCTGTTTTCGGTCATTCAAACCGGAACGATTGCGGCGGTAGGGATGGCTTTCGCCAAATTCCTCGGCGTTTTTTGGGGTGCGTGCAGCAGCACCAACATCATCGTCGATTTGGGTTTCAAAGAAATTAGTCTCCAACAGTTGGTAGCGATTGGAAGCATCGTTGCGCTTACTTTGGTGAATTACCGAGGCGTGAAAAATTCGGCCTTGGTCCAGAACATTTTCACCGTGGCTAAGATTTTAGCCCTCGTGGTTGTCGTTCTAGCTGGTTTATTCATCGGAATGAACGGCGTGGGAGATTGGGGAAACTTTTCTCCGGCTTGGCCCGACGTTTTCACCTGGGGAACCATTGGAGTTTTTGGAGCGGCCATGACCGGTTCACTTTTTTCTGCTGATGCCTGGAACAACATTACCTACACCGCCGGTGAAGTAGAAAATCCGAAGAGAAATCTTCCTTTATCGTTGGCTCTTGGCACCGGAAGCGTATTGCTCATCTACATTTTGGTGAACATCATGTACGTGTACGTGATGCCGATCACCGAAATTGCGAATGCCCCCCAAGAACGTGTGGGAACCGCTTTCATGCAGAAACTATTGGGCGACAGCGGACAGTATTGGATGGCGGGACTCATCATGCTTTCTACGTTTGGCTGCTTGAACGGACTCATTTTCACGGCTCCCCGCGCCTACATGGCCATGGCCAAAGATGGTTTGTTTTTCAAAAAAGCGGCGAACCTCACGTCCGATGGAGTTCCCAAATACGGTTTAACCATCCAAATGTTGTGGTCGGCCTTGCTTTGTTTGAGTGGTCAATACAATCAATTGCTCGATTTTCTCATCATTGTCGTTTTGATTTTTTACATCCTTACCGTGGGAGGTTTATTCATCTTAAGGAAGAAAAAACCCGAGATGGAACGTCCCTACAAAGCGGTTGGCTACCCTTTTCTTCCTGCGCTTTACATCATTTTGGCCGTTTGGGTTTCCATCAATATCATCGTGAATCAAACCGAAAACAGTTTGTACGGAATTGGAATCATGTTGCTAGGACTACCCATTTATTATTTCATTCACTCCAAATCGAAGAATTCCGATGCCTAAAAAAATATTGATCGTGGTGGGCACTCGCCCCAACTTCATCAAAATCACTCAATTCGAACGCGTTTTCAACCAACACCCGGGTGAATTTGAATATCGTTTATTGCACACTGGGCAACATTTCGACGAAAACATGAGCGATGTTTTTTTTCGCCAATTGCAACTCAAAAAACCGGATTACCACCTCAACATTGAAGACCGCGAGCCGGCCCGACAAATCGGACGCATCATCATTGAATTGCAGGGCGTGATGGCCGAATGGCGTCCGGATTTGTGCATTGTTGTTGGGGATGTGAATTCCACTTTAGCGGCGGCCATTGCTGCCAACAAAGCAGGCGTAACCATCGCCCATTTGGAATCTGGATTACGAAGTTTCGATCGAGCCATGCCCGAAGAGCACAACCGATTGGTGGCCGATGCCTTGAGTGACCATTACTTCATTACCGAGCAAAGTGGCATCGACCATTTAACCGCGGAAGGCAAAGATCCCAAGGCCATGCATTTTGTGGGAAATACCATGATTGATACCTTGGTGGCTTTCGAGCCTCAAATTTTAGCATCGGATGCCATGGAACGTTACCATCTTTCTGAAAAAGGATTTGTGTTGATGACCATGCACCGCCCATCGAACGTTGACGATGCGCCGCAATTGGAAAAATTGCTTCAAGTATGCGAAAGGGCAACCGACCATTTGGGTCTGAAAGTGGTGTTTCCCATTCATCCTCGCACCCGAAACAACATTGAAAAGTTCGGATTAGGTGATCGGGTGCGCAACAACGAAAACATCATCTTTACTCCCCCACTCGATTACTTTTCCTTCCAACGTTTGATCAAAGGTTGCGCGTTCATTCTTACCGATAGCGGTGGAATTCAAGAAGAATCTACCTATTGTGGAGTTCCCTGTTTAACCATCCGAGAAAATACGGAACGGCCGAGCACCATTACCCATGGCACCAACACCTTGGTTCCGTTTGAATTCGAGGCCATTAGCCACTACATGGATTCCATCGTTCAAGGCACCTACAAAAAAGGAAATATTCCTCCGCTTTGGGATGGAATGGCTACCGATCGAATCGTTGAAGTGATTCGAAAAGTCCTTCAATAATGGGTAGATGAACCGTTGGCTGGGTATTCTGTTTTGGGGAATTTCATTTTCTACGTGGGCTCAAAACCTCCCCCCTTATCGCAATGCTCAACTTCCTACCGAAGTTCGGGTGAGCGATTTATTGGGAAGAATGACCCCCGAGGAGAAGTTTCGTCAACTTTTTTCGGTTTACCATTTCGGGGGATTTGATTCTGCGGCATTCCAAGCTGGAATCTGCGGCATCAAATGGAATTTGCCTTGGGATCATCATCATTTCCCCCATTATTCGCAAAAACAAGTCGATTCCTTGTTGCAAAAGCATTTAGCAGAGGTCAATTCCATCCAAAAATTCTTTGTTGAAAAAACGAGATTGGGCATTCCGGCTCTCTATATCGGCGAAAGTTTGCACGGTTGTGAAGCTGACATTTCTATTTCGTTTCCTCAATCGATTGCCTTAGCGGCATCTTTCAACCCGAATTTGATCGCAAAAGTTGCTGCAGCAACCGCCATTGAAACCCAACAACACGGATTTCACCAAGTTCTTTCGCCGGTCATCAATTTGGGGAACGACGTTCGGTGGGGACGTGTTGAGGAAACCTACGGAGAAGATCCATTTCTCAACAGCATTTTAGGCGTGGCTTTCGTTCGAGAATTTGAAAAAAGAAATCTGGTTACCACGCCCAAGCATTTTGTGGCCAACGTTGGCGACGGAGGTCGCGATAGTTATCCCATCCACCTCGACGAGCGAACGTTAAACAACCTCTATTACCCACCCTTTCGGGCTTGCATTCAAGAAGGTGGCTCCCGATCCATCATGTCGGCCTACAATTCGGTGAACGGAAAAGCCAGTGGAATGAACCCCGAAATGCTTCAGCAAAAGTTAAGAAAAGAATGGGGCTTCAACGGCTTTGTCATTTCTGATGCTGGAGCGGTGGGAGGCGCAAATGTGCTTCACAACACCTCAACCGATTATGCTACTTCGGGAAAAAAATCTGTAGAAAACGGATTGGATGTTATTTACCAAGGAGATATTCACCACACTTCTCTGTTTGAAGCTCCTTTTTTGAACGGCAGCATGAATTCACAAACCATCGACTCGGCGGTTGCGAGGGTCTTACGCATCAAGTTCGATTTGGGATTGTTCGAGAATCCTTATGGGCAATACCGAGGAATTCCGGTTTCTGACCATCAAAAAATTGCCTTGGAAGCCGCCGAACAATCGGTTGTATTGCTCAAAAATGAAGGCGGCGTACTTCCTCTTTCCAAGCAAATCAAATCGATTGCGGTGATTGGCGCCGACGCCGTGGAGTGTAGAACGGGAGGCTATTCTGGCTCTGGAATTCAGAAGATTTCCTTTTTGGAAGGGCTAAAAAAACAGTTTGGCAGCAAAACCAGCATTTCCTATACCCAAGGCGCCTTTCGGAAATTGGAAGAATTTTCGGTGGTTCCCAAAGAGGCGATTTCCTATGAAGGGCAATTGGGTTGGGAAGCTCGATATTTCAACGATCCAAGTTTCGAAAATGAACCAATTTTCGTTCGCCGGGAAGAAAAAATCGATTTCCATTACACTTTCATGGGACCCGATGACCGAATTCGGAAAGAACATTTCGCGGTGGAATACCGGGGAAATTTCCAATGGGACTCTTCGTTTTTAGGCCAAATTGGATTGGAGGGCAACGACGGTTTTCGGTTGTACATCGATGGAAAATTGGTCATCGACCAATGGGATAAGATCTCTTACCACACCAAAACGATTGCGGTCAATTTTCAACGAGGAAGTTTCGTGAATATTAAGGTCCAATTCAAAGAAACGGCCGGAAATGCCCAGTTAAAACTCATTTGGGACCACTATCGACCAAAAAATGTTTCAGCAGAGGTTGTAAAGGCGGTAGAAATTGCTCAAAAATCAGATCAAATTATCTTCTGTGCAGGAATTGAGGAAGGCGAATTTCAAGATCGGTCGTCGTTAAGTTTACCGGGCAACCAAGTGGCGGTTTTGAATGAACTCATCAAGTTGCGCAAGAAAATAGTGGTCGTTTTGTTTGGCGGAAGTGCGGTGACCATGAATCCTTGGTTAGACCAAGTGGACGCGGTGGTGGAGGCCTGGTACGGAGGCGAGCAACAAGGCAATGCCTTAGCAAGAATTTTATCGGGAGAAGTGAATCCGAGCGGAAAACTTCCCATTACTTTTCCTAAAAGCGAGGGCCAACTTCCGTTGGTGTACAACCACGAGCCCACCGGGCGGGGCGATGATTACGTGAATGAAAGTGGGCTTCCCTTGTTCCCCTTTGGTTTTGGGTTGAGCTACACCACGTTTGAATGGAAGAATCTATCTGGTCCTGAAGTCTTTTTGAAGGAAGATGGATCGGGCATGCTCACTTTTCAATTGAAGAATGATGGAAAAAGGGAAGGAACGGAAACAGTTCAGTTGTACGTTCATCGTCCGGTTTCGAGGCTCACTCAACCGGTTTTAGCTTTGAAAGGGGTTGAAAAAGTGACGTTAAAACCGGGCGAAAGCAGAACCATTCAAATGGCCATTACCCCAAAAATGCTGAAGCAATTCAACGACCGAAACGAAGAAATTTTGGAGCCTGGACCGGTTCAGTTTCGGATTGGCAGCAGCAGCAGGGAGTTACCCTTAATTTGGAATGGAGTGTTGAAGTGATTTTTGAGGCAACGAACAGAAAAACCAAGGCACTATTAAAGTGAGCCTGCAATTATTGTCGTATCGTTATTAGCAAACCATGCGGATGGGAGGGGGGGGGTAAAAAAGAGTATTTTTGAAGTTAGTCTTTGAGGCAGCGAACGGATTTAGCGTTTACCTTTCCCGTATCAATTCTCTTTAATATAGAATAGTTATTACCCAATTCAATATATGGAGCTTGATTTGTAAATGAATCAGCTGTCCAAAAACCAGCAGCCTTTTGACTCGATGGAGAATTTGCACCAAAACTAAACATATTTGGAAAATCATTAATTCCACCAGGTAGAGCCGAAAATCCTGTAATATTTGAACCAATTAGACCAAATGGACTGTGGTTCCATTGCCAACTATTTGACTTTAACTTTTCACCGACAATATCTCTCCATGACAAACATGAATTTGTGTCTAAAAAAGCACTTAATGTACACCATTCGGAAAGACTCGGAATATGCCAACCATTTGGGCAAATGCCTTGAATACTGCCACTATAACACCCATTGGTATTGTTTGTTGCACATGGAGGATATTGCATAGCTTCCGCCCATTGGTATAAACCTCCGAAATCAATACAGTTTTGTGTAAGATTGTTGTAACAGTACTTTTCAATTGTAGCATTATTTGTTTGGAGATTAGATGCGAAGATATAGTTACCAACATTCATATTCTTTGCCAACCAGCATTGATTACCAATTTGAACTGTTGGGTAGCTTTCCCCGCCGTAGGTAACCGTTGGAATTCCAGGACACGGAATATTCATGACCAAACTTTGAAAAGATAAAATCACCGTATCTCGGCTGATTCCGCAGGGGCCAGTAATGGTCCAAACCAAAGTATAAGCGCTATCAGTTCCTTTGGTGAACGTAGCCGAGGGGTTAGAGTTGGAATTCAAACTTCCCCCGCTACCGGTAAGGATGCTCCAAGCTCCCGTTTCTCCCGTAGCAGGGGTGTTCGCTGCGAGGGTAGCTGTGGTGCCCGAAATAGAAAGTTGATCTGGGCCAGCATTGGATAAGGTAGTCGTTGGAGCCAAGCTAAGCATAACCGTGTCGGCACTGCTGCCGCACGCATTCGTAATGCTGTAGCGAAGCGAATAACTATTACCAAGAACACCATTAAAGGTTGTAGATGATGAATTAGAATTTCCAAAACTTCCGCCTACACCCGAAATAATGCTCCAGTTGGAGGATCCATTGCTAGGCGTGTTGCCTGCAAGATTTACCGAGCTTGCGCAAACGTTCAATTGGTCGGACCCGGCGCTCGCTAACGTAACCGGTGGGAAACACGTCCATTTGGGCCCCGTTGAATCGATGGTCAATTGGTATTTCTGTCCGTTATTGCCGTAAAGAAGTGCGCCTTCACGCAAACTACCCGCCGCCATCGCGTAAGGCATACTCACGAGTTGGGTGGCACCCATGGGTTGGTAGTTGCTGCCTCCTTGGGCATCCATTTCTACTTTTAAAAATTTATCGGTCCCGTTCGCCCAAGGAAGGTTGGCGAACGTTCCCGCCGTAGCTGTTCCTCCACCCAAGTAAATGGAGAATTGCCCCGCAGCGTCGGTGCTTGCCGTTTGGGTTTCGGTGTAAAGGGAAGTGCCGGTGGGCAAGCTATCCAATACCGAAAGGCGCAAACCCACGGTGCTGTTTTTGATGGGCTTTCCGTTTGCACCCACGGCTACGGCTTGGTAGTGAATCTTTTGTGGTTGTGCGGTGGCTACGAAAGCGAGCGCAGCGAGCAGGAGGGGGAAAATCAATTTCATACATTTTAATCTTTTAGGCAGCGAACGGAAAGTCCATCATCTTTATTTTTTCCAATCCGATAAACATAGCTTGAAGAAAAATACACATTCCATGCAATAAGAACATTTGTACCTGCCTCAGTCGATGTCATAAAAAAGGCATCGGTTCCTGAACCAGAGAAAGATCCTCCATTTACTCGATTACCATAAGAACGCGAATAAAATCCAAGGGAAGATTTAAGGGACGTTCCTGCATTAATTCCCGCAATTCCTGATGCATTGCAATTAACCGAAGGTTCAAAAAATGAAGAAAGTGTGCAAAATTCAGCATCGCTCGGAATATGCCAACCTGTTGGACATATCCCTTTTACATTTCCTGAAAATGGGAATGACAAAGATGTAGTATTACTTGCTCCATTTTGATATTGCACCGCTTCTGCCCATTGGTACAATCCGCCATGCGAACTGCACATGGTGTTGTTATAACAATACTTCTCTATAATTCCATTATTGGTTTGATTTGCTGTTCCATTAACCATGGTTCCAACATTCAAGTTCCTATTTAACCAGCATTGATTACCAATGGAAACAATACTATAGTTTTCGCCAGCATAAGAAATGGATTGACCACAATTGGGGCCAATTGGTGCAGGGAACAACAAATTCACCGTATCTCGGCTGATTCCGCAGGGGCCAGTAATGGTCCAAACCAAAGTATAAGCGCTATCGGTTCCTTTGGTGAACGTAGCCGAGGGGTTAGAGTTGGAATTCAAACTTCCCCCGCTACCAGTAAGGATGCTCCAAGATCCCGTTTCTCCCGTGGCAGGGGTGTTCGCTGCGAGGGTAGCCGTTGTTCCGGTTAGGTTCAATTGATCTGGGCCGGCGTTGGCAACCGTGGTCGTTGGAGCCAAGCTCACCGCAACGGTGTCGGTACTGCTACCGCAAGCGTTGGTAATGCTGTAGCGAAGGTTATAGGAATTCCCACGAACGCCTGCAAAAGTAGTGGAAGGTGCATTGGCCGTTCCCAAACTTCCACCCGCACCGGAAATCATGCCCCAAGTAGCTGTTCCATTGCTGGGCGAATTGCCCGCAAGGGTTACCGAGCTACCGCAAACGTTCAATTGGTCGGCACCGGCATTGGCGACCGTAACCGGTGGATAACACGTCCATGTTGGACCGTTTATTCCAATCGTTAATTGATATTGCTGTCCGCTATTACCGTAAAGAAGTGCGCCTTCACGCAAACTACCCGCCGCCATCGCGTAAGGCATACTCACGAGTTGGGTAGTACCCATGGGTTGGTAGTTCGTACCTCCTTGGGCGTCCATTTCTACTTTCAAAAATTTATCGTTTCCGTTCGCCCAAGGAAGGTTGGCGAACGTTCCCGCCGTGGCCGTTCCCCCACCCAAGTAAATGGAGAATTGCCCCGAAGCGTCGGTGCTTGCCACCTGAGTTTCGGTGTAAAGCGTGGAGCCGGTGGGCAAGCTATCCAAAACCGATAGGCGCAAACCCACGGTGCTGTTTTTGATGGGCTTTCCGTTTGCGCCCACGGCTACGGCTTGGTAGTTAATTTTTTGCGGTTGTGCAAAAATTGGATTAATGATCATTAAAAATCCAATGAAAAGAAACGAGAACTTCATAAAAGAATTTTGAAGCAAAATAATGGACAACCTTCTAATTTTAAATACCCCAAAGTAGGTATTTTTAAAGGATAGAATTTCAAAAATTCATGGAAAATTGGCAATGGTGCCTTCGATGGCTTCATTCACCATTGCCCGCTCCCTGATGTTCTCGAAGGGAGAAGGTCGGTCCGATTTTTTGAGCGCAGAAACAATTTCATTGAGGGATACTCTCCCCATTCCGACAACTGCCTTTCAACCAAAAACCTTACCGCTTATAATTCTTCTCGTACATCGCAATCCAATCGTTGGCCGACATTTTCGCGAATAGCTCACCGATGAGGTCGTACGGAATTTGATCCATCTTCTTGAATCGAATGCAGCTCTTCCCCATGTCCAACTTTCCTTTTACTCGCTGGGCGTATTCTTCCTGAAACCATTTTAACAAGTTCGCATCGGCATAAACGCCCATGTGGTACAAACTGATGCCCGCTTTTTTCGAAGCCAAATTGGCAAACGGAAGCGGTTGCTTGGGATCGCAATGGTAACCATCTGGATAAACCGAATGAGGAATCATGT
>CANHCV010000071.1 GCA_947459245.1 Bacteroidota bacterium | reverse complement strand
GTCAACTCCAAAATTATCGGTAATGATGGCACCTACTTTTCGGTCTGAAGAAACGCAAGCCGAAGCAATCGCATCTACCGAAACAACAACCGGTGCATCTTGGTCGAATTGAGCATTCACCACATTCACCAAATAATCTTCAATTTCACCGGTTTGAACCGTATCGCAAAGGTTTGCAAAGCTATCCGCTTGCAAAACAACGCGGAAGCGAGTAATTCCTGTTACGGCATTGGAGGGTACGGAATAAAAACCGTTTACCGCCAAAGTATCAGGACCAGCAGAGAAAATTTCTTCTCCTGCATCAGCAAAATCTCCATCTTTATTGAAATCCATGTACGACTTCACGTAAACATTTCGTTTGCTGGAATTGAAAGCAGGATTTACCCAAATGGCGTTGTTTGAACTTCCTCGAACAACATTGGCAACCGGAGTATTGTACAAATGGTACCCGTTGGTAGAGTATCCTGAATTATTTCTAAGACTTGCTGTGGCAACGCCAGAAATGTAAGCAGAGGAATCGCGAGACGCTCCATCGCAATAAGTAATGATGCTTACCAAAATGGTATCGGTGTAGGAACAAACCGCATCGCGAACGGTTAGAGCGTAAAAAGTATTGGTCGTTGGAGAAACGGTGGTTACAGAATTGGTATCAAAAACGGTAGTATTACCAACTACACGCCACTCGTAACGATTGGTATCGGTAGCCAAAACCAATTTCGGATTGCGAACACCGAGAGATGTTCGGTTAATAACTCCATTGGTATCGGAAACAGCCCAATCGGTATTGTCGTTCTTATCGGAATAATTACGAATCCATGCGCACCAGCCAGAACCACCACCGCCGGGAGGGGTAGTTAAATTTCCTGCCCAATCATTGGAAGTAACTCCACTTGTTACCGGAAACTGATAATTTCCGCTCGCCATGGCATCCATCAAGCGGTTATTTCGGGTGAACAACGCCAATCCCCACTGTCCGCCATTGCTCAAATTGAAGTTATTGTTGGTGCGAACAAATTTCAAAGGAATGCTATCTGCTCCATTTCCGGTTGCAACAATTGCAATTTCGCCCGGAGCCAACGTCATGGAAGGGAAGGTGTAATTGAAAGGATTGAAACCAGCTAAAAATCGAAGCTGATATCCTTGAAGATCAACCGTTACACGGCCGGTATTCATGATTTCTACCAAATCAACGGTATTTGCCCATGGAATATGGGCCGCTGGAGGTGTTATTTGAGCTCCACGTCCGGTGCCTCCGTTCATCACCACTTCAGTAATTTTCAACTCCGCACCGGGAGCAATTCCGCCGTTGGGACCAATGGTTACACTGGAACCAGCGGTAATGGCCTGATCGGCACCCAAATCAACATACAAATATTGATCCTTGTAACGAAGCGTATCGGGCGTATTGGTGTTGTTGTTCCGATCAACAGATTGAATGAAGAAGATAACTCCCTGACCCGCAGCTGCAGCAGGAATGGTTCCGCTCCAAACGTTGGCGGCACCTTTGGTCATGGCTACGTTGGTGTACGTTGCTCCGTTGTCAAAGGAATATTTGATCGTCGCTGAAACAACGGTGTCGTTATCGGTAATGGTAGCGGTAACGTTTCTCGGTACAGCATTACAACCGTTGGTTGTGCTGCTCGTAACCACAACATTTGGGGCTAACAAATCGGTAAATGGAAACAACCCGTTGATTTGCATGTTCGGACGAAGCTGGCTTGTGCCAACCACGTTTCTACTGTTGCAAAGACCTGTGGTATTCGCTGCATTGAAAATGGTCGCATTGAAACCCACGTTGGTACTGTTTACGATGGCGTTACCGTTGTTAACCGCGTTTGAGTTGCTGAAACAAACTTCAACAAGAAGGTTTTTGGTGGTATCCCACTGGAAAGGAGCATCGAAAATATGATTATTCCATCCTGCAACATCAATGTAAGTAACGGTAGAGTAAACCTGAGTAGCTCCAGAAATATATCCGGTCAATACCGTATCGGTTACATTTTTCAATTTGATGGAGAACCCTGCAAGCGGATTTCCTGCCAATGTTGCAACATTGAAGGCAAGTGAATTTAAAATGGGAGTCGTATCCAAACCAGCTAATTCGCTTTTGCGAATCAACATCTGCAAGCGATTCCCCCAGTTATTGGCAGCATAAGGAGTTGGCTGGGTGGTACGGGTATTGTTCGATGTTCCAGCTCCAATCGTTTTTAAGTAAGAAGAGATGGTTGTGGGGGTAAAGGTGTAGTAATCGTTGTCGGAAATAGCCGAAGTTCCTGTTCCAAAAGTTAAGGATGGGGAACCTGCTACCTCGAACGTTTTGGTGGAAGATACTTTCACCCCAACGGTGGCTGCAACGTTCGTTCCCGACCACAAATTTTTGTCGACAACATAAATTTTATTCGTTCCTTCTTCCAAAACAATGGAAAAATGCGCGTCGGTGGCCGAACCCAACTCCATGCTGAACCAATCGATCCACAACTGACGGTTGGGCGCTGTTCCATACACTTTGGAATACACTTTGTCATCAGCACCCGATGGCGCCGCCGAAGTCCAATTGCTCCAAAAACCCGCAATGGAGTTGTTGGGAATATTGGCACTCGTTAGCGTTCCATTGGCAGGAGAAGCAACAAGTCCAGCTCTAGTGGTATCGAACGAAAAAATTCCCGTGTGTGAAACCACAAATTTGGTTTGAGCAACCCCGTTAAAGGTAAATGAAAATGGAAGCGTTTGAGACGCCGAATACAACGGTAAAAAGGCGCTTCCACCAAGGAGTTCGGTAAACCCGTTGCCGGTGGTATGAGGCAAATTGTCCAAATCAGCATTCAAATTGCCGGGATTGCCTCCATTAACAACCAGGTTTCCAATGGAATAATTCACTATTTGCGCGTGGTTATTCAGGCCATAAGCGAGAAATAATCCAAAAAGCAAAAGCTTAGGTAGGAAGGAAAATTTTTTCATGTAGGTTGGTTTTTTGTTTGGTTGGTTTGACCAGCATTTTCGGAATTGGTTGGAGTGCATTAACAATTCATTAACACAACCCAAAAACGATGGAAAAAATCAATGGGTAATTTCGGAAGAAATGGAGATTTGAGGATTCTCTTTTTTGTTGGATTTAAATTTCTTAACAAAGAAAAAGGGAAAAATGACAAATCCGAGAACACCCAACCTTTAGGTTTTGCGTTCGGGAATTTTACTTAAAAAGGGTATGAAAACCACATAAAGGGAATAAATCCCTTGGATGAAGACGTGAAGAATTGCCCGAAAAAGACTTAAACCCCAAATTTGAAGAAGGATGACCTCGGGAAGGATGAGAAATATTGATGAAAACAGAAGAATTTCACCTCCAAAATAGTTGATTCCACCCATTGAAATTAACCAAGAGCATCGACTCAACCACGCAACCAACATGGTCGTTTGCATGCCTTTGTTTTCGTAGTCGCCCGATTTCGAAACCCACCTTTTTCGTTGTCTCCAAAATGCTGCCCACGATGAAACAGAATGGGTTGTGACTACCGCATTTTCGGCATAAACCAAATCTCCCTTTCCCCACAACCGGTGCAATAACAATTCATCGTCTCCCGAAGCCAAATGCTCCAATCCACGGTAGCCACCCACTTCGTGAAAAGTGCTTTTTCGGAACGCCATGGCGGCTCCATTGGCCATCGTTGGTTGGTTAGCGCGAATGGAGGCCGCTGTAATGGCTTGCAAGCCCTCGTTTTCGGCAGCCAAAACCTCCTTCCAAAAGCTCCCATTGGAATGAAAAACCACTCTTCCCGACACCCAAACGACTTTTGAGCGCGAAAAAGGCTGGGAAATTGAATGGAGAAATTGAGGTGAAAACGTGCAATCGGCATCGGAACAAACCACGATTTCTCCCTTAGCGATTTCAATGGCTTGGGTTAGTGCTCGTTTTTTCCCTTTTCCCTGGTTCTCCATCAAAATTACTGGGAAAGAAAAGGTGGGAATCCATCGGTTGATCACTTCCACCGAGGCATCTGTACTTCCATCATCCACCAAAATCAACTCCACAGGAAAACAACTTTGTTGCTGAATGCTCCGAAAAAAATCGTCCAAGTTCTTCTCTTCATTTTTGAAAGGAACAACCCACGATACCTTTCCCGAAAAAACTTCCTCTTGCCGATCTTTTTTCTTCAAATAAAAACACCATTTCAAAACCTGAAAAGCGTATAAAAAGGGGAAAAGAAGCAATAAACTACTCATGCTTTTCATCTTCAGGTTGATGGAAGAAAAACATGGTGATCCCAACCAAAGCGGGAAGCATTAAATTGACCAACCAAAGAACCAGGGATGACGTTGCCGCGGCACTTTCGGCATCCGAACCGGAGAAAACCTGGGCCATTTCGAATCGTGCCGTCCAATCTAAAACCGCCGGAATGGGAACAATGGACTGCCCCAAAAACATGGCCGCCAATTCTGGAAAATCTTCAACGAATCCCTTATCGGGCATTAATGCATGATAAATCAACAAAAATTGGAGAGAAAAAACCACATACCGTACCAAGGATAAACACCAAACGGCATTGATTTTTGATGATGAAACTCCTTGAAAATATCCGAGCCATTTCCACTGAAATTTGGCATTCAACCATCGGTAGGAGAACATCAGCAACAGGGCGGAAGCCAATAAAACAAGGGTAATAAAGAGGCACCAATAGAGAATGGATGTTAAATCCACGGATGGGTTGGCTTCATCGGTTTCGGTGAGCAGAACGGCGGCCATCAGTCCCATCCATAAAGTTATACTCATCTGCATGAGGCCGCCCACCACCGATCGGCCGCCGGCTTTCCAACGGTGGGTTTTGGGAACAAACCAAACGCGGCCTACGTATTCGGCCATGCGGTTGGGAACGAGGGTAGAAATGGCCATTCCGGCCAAAACCGCCTTGAATTGTTGTCCAAAACTGGCTTTAGCCACATCGTTGGAAAGTAGCCTCCATTTCCAGGTTTCCAACCCCCAATTCACCACCATCAATCCGAAACAAATCACCCAAATGATCCAAGAAACCTGGGTAAATTGCTCGGGAATTAAGGTTAAAACTTCATCTTTTCTTCGAATCTTCATCAAAAAAGAAATCAAAAAAGCTCCCGTTACCGCCCATTTTATGGAACGATAGCCGTATTTTTTGAAAAATGATGTCGACTTGCTGATTACTTTTGATGTTGTGGTTAGTACAAAGATAGTTCAGCAATCCACCACTCCGGAGCGGGTAATTTTGGGAATTGATCCCGGTACAACCATCTTGGGATACGGTGTGATTGCAACGAAGGGAAAAAAAATGAGTTTGGTAGATCTAAATGTTCTCAATCTCACCAAAATTGAGAACCATCCCCTCAAATTGAAGAAAATTTTCGAAACCCTTTTGGAATTGATTGAGAAATACCAGCCCGATGAATTGGCCATTGAAGCTCCATTTTTCGGAAAAAACGTTCAGTCGATGTTAAAATTGGGAAGAGCCCAAGGCGTTGCTATGGCGGCCGCCTTGTACCGAGATATTCCCATTTTCGAGTATTTGCCGAAGAAAATTAAGCAAAGTGTAACCGGAAACGGAAATGCTTCCAAGGAGCAAGTAGCCGCAATGATGGAACACCTGCTAGAATTTAAATTTTCTGGGAAATTGGATGCGACGGACGGACTTGCCGCCGCAGTTTGCCACTTTTTGCAAGGAGATGGAACCGGCTCCAAAACCAAAGCCAAAGATTGGTCTTCGTTTTTAGCTGCGAACCCCAACCGAATCAAGTGATTTGTTTTTACTTTTGTACCAATGCAATACAATACTTCACGCCCGCCCTTAACGATTTCCGAATACGGACGCGGGGTTCAAAATCTCATTCTCATTGCGAAAGATCTTCCAACCAAAGAAGAACGAAATAAAGCATGCCAAACCATCATTGACTTGATGGCACATTTGGCTCCTGCCGCCAAAGACTCTTCCGATTATAAACAAAAATTATGGACCCATTTGTTTGCCATTGCAGGCGAGCAGTTCGATGTAGAATGTCCTTATGATATCAATTTGGAAGATTATTCAACCAAAAAACCGCCCCGCATGCCTTATCCCCAACAGCGAATCAAGTTGCGGCACTATGGCAAGGTGGTGGAAAAAATGATCGATAGTGCCATGAAAACCGAAGACGACGGTTTGAAGAATACCCTTTCCGAGTCGATTGGAAATTTCATGAAGATGGCCTATACCATTTACCACCAAACGGCCGTTTCCGACGATGAAATCAACGAAGATTTGAGGGAGCTTTCCAACGGGGAGTTGGCCTTGAAAGAAGGTGTAGTTCTTCCTTCGCATCGAGTGCCCCACCAAGCCACGCTGATGCAACAAAATCGGAAGGGGCACCACGGTGGCAAAAACAAAAATTTTAAGAAATTCGGCAGAAAAAATAATCGTTACTAATGGCACATTTTATTGTTGAAGGTGGTCACCAACTCAAAGGCGAAATTCAGCCTCAAGGTGCGAAAAACGAAGCATTACAAATCATCTCTGCAGTACTTCTCACCCCCGAAGAAGTAGTGATCGACAACATTCCCGACATTCAAGACGTCAATAAATTGATTGATTTATTGGCAGACATGGGAGTAAAAGTTAAGCGCGAAACCCGTTCACGTTGCTCCTTTAGAGCCGATGATGTGAACCTTGATTTTTTAAAAGGAGAAGATTTTAAAAATAAGGCCGCTCACTTGAGGGGCTCCATCATGATTTTGGGTCCGTTGTTGGCTCGTTTTGGTGTTGGGTACATGCCCAAACCGGGAGGAGATAAAATTGGTCGCCGCCGATTAGACACCCACTTTTTGGGATTCAAAATGTTGGGAGCTACCTTCAATTACGACGCTGGCGATAGTTTTTACAGCGTTGAAGCGCCCAAAGAGGGATTGAAGGGAACGTACATGTTGTTGGACGAAGCTTCGGTAACGGGAACAGCGAATGTGGTGATGGCGGCTTGTTTGGCTGAAGGAAAAACCATCATTTACAATGCTGCGTGCGAACCATATTTGCAACAATTGTGCAAGATGATCAACCGAATGGGCGGAAAGATTTCTGGGATTGGTTCTAATTTAATCACCATTGAAGGAGTGGAAAAATTGGGAGGATGTGCGCATGAAATGCTTCCCGATATGATTGAAATTGGGAGTTTTATTGGTTTAGCGGCCATGACCCAAAGTGAAATCACCATCAAGAACTGTAAAATTCCTGAATTGGGCGTTATTCCCAATGTTTTTAAACGATTGGGAATTCAAATGGAATTTCGGGGCGACGATATTTTCGTTCCTGCCCAAGACCATTACGAAATTGATACGTTCATCGATGGCTCCATTTTAACCATTTCCGATGCTCCTTGGCCGGGGTTCACTCCAGATTTGTTGAGCATCGTTTTGGTGGTTGCCACTCAAGCCAAAGGCAGCGTTTTGATTCACCAAAAAATGTTCGAGAGTCGGTTATTCTTCGTGGACAAACTGATCGATATGGGTGCACAGATTATTTTGTGTGATCCTCACCGCGCTTCCGTTATTGGTATTGATCGGGCGTACGCATTGCGCGGCATCAAAATGACCAGCCCCGATATTCGTGCTGGGGTTTCTTTGTTGATCGCTGCATTATCTGCGGAAGGAAGCAGCACCATTTACGCCATCGATCAAATCGATCGAGGTTACCAAAATATCGACCAACGATTAAATAAAATTGGCGCGAATATTGTTCGCGTTTCGTAAACTTGCATCAATGAAAAAAGCATTTCTACTTCTAAGCATGTTGGTGGGTCTGGGAGCCATCAGCTTCAAAACCTCAACCACTGCCCCATTTCAGTACGAACCGAAGTACAAGGTTGGCGACATTGCACCTGAAATCATCGGTATTTCCCCTGAAGAAAAAACTTTGAAATTATCTTCTTTAAAAGGAAAAGTGGTATTGATCGATTTTTGGGCGAGTTGGTGCGGACCTTGTCGGGCCGAAAACCCGAATGTGGTTGCTGCCTTTCAACAATTTAAAGGAAAATCTTTCCAAGGAGGCAAAGGATTTACCGTATTCAACATTTCGTTGGATACCAAGAAGGAAAATTGGGTGAATGCCATCGCCAGCGACGGTTTAGCATGGCCCAACCACGTGAGCGATTTGAAAGGATGGCGTTCTGATATTGGAGCGGCCTGGGGCATCAGCTCCATTCCTACCAATTACTTGATCGATGGAAATCGCAAAATTATTGGAGTGAATTTACGCGGATCAGCATTGACCGATGCGTTGAGTAAAATTGCGAAGTAACCCTTCGACAAGCTCAGGGACCGCCCTTCGACAAGCTCAGGGACCGCCCTTCGACAAGCTCAGGGACCACCCTTCGACAACCGCGGACAATTGGGTAGGGGCAGACACACAGGTCTGCCCCTACCCAATTGTCCATTAATTTTTGAAAACAAACCACAATAAACAAGATGTTGCAAATTTATTTTTTACATTTGGATAAAATGTAAATTGCAATGAAACACCTCCTCACCCTCGCTCTTCTTGTGTGCCTTGGCACCTTCGCCCATGCACAAATTCCGAGTTACGTTCCACCCAACGGACTCGTGGGCTGGTGGCCGTTCAACGGCAACGCCAACGACGAAAGCGGGAACGGCAACCACGGCACGGTGAATGGAGCCACTCTAGCTGCGGACCGATTTGGAAATCCCGGGAAGGCGTATTCGTTTGATGGGGTGGATGATTGGATTGATTTCTTCGGTAGCGCAAATTCATTGAATTTGGTTAACAAATCATTTTCCCTTAATTTTTGGCTAAAAACTTCAAATGTTGGCGTTGATCAATATATAATTGTATTAGGGTCTCAGCCTAATCCAAATCAATATTTAGTGATAGGAATGCGATCTAATAACATGGTTACTTTTGCCTTTTGGGCAAATGATTTAGATTATAATTATTTGCCATTTTTTCAATCATGGCATCAAATTACAATGGTTTACAATTTTAATTTAAAAAGAAGTATTTACATTGATGGTCTTGAGGTAAGTTTGGATTTTCCTACGGCACCCTTTTCAGGTTTTGGAGATTTAAAATTGGGCTCTGCCTTGTTCTCCTCAGGAAACCCCTTCAACGGCCTCCTCGACGACATCGCCATCTACAACCGTGCTCTTTCCGCCGCCGAAGTGCAGCAGCTTTATCTCGCCAACTGCACGCAGCCCACGTTCACGGCCCAACCGCAAAATAAGTCGGTAGGCCAAGGCCAAAGCACCACCTTTGCAGTTCAAGTGGATACTATCGCTACGTACCAGTGGCAGATGGACAACGGTTTTGGATTTGTGAACTTGGTGAATTCGAGCCTTTTTTCGGGAGTAACCACCAATACCCTTACCGTGAAAGGCTCGAATAGCATTGATGGGTATTCTTTCCGCTGCATTGCGACCTCCTGCCAAAGCGACACCTCCAATGCGGCCACGCTTACGGTTACGTCCAATGCTTCCACCCTCGGAAGCGTGGCGGGCGTGCCCGGCAAAATCAACTACCAAGGAGCCGCGGTGGATTCCCTCGGCAAACCCATGAAGAACCAAACGATTGCGCTTCAACTTTCGGTGCTCGATAGTTCTTCTTCCGGAGCGGCCGCCTACGTGGAAACCCATTCCACCCCCACCAACGGCAGCGGATTGTTCTCCCTTCAAATTGGGGGTGGAACCGCCGTTACCGGCACGTTCGATAGCATTCCGTGGGCGAACGGCCGCAACAAATACCTCAAAACGGAGGTAAACCAAAACGGCACTTGGGTGAATTTAGGAAGTTCCCAACTCGTGAGTGTGCCGTATGCGTTGCATGCCGGGAGCGCGGAGAATGCGAATTTTGCAAGCCAAGCCGCCACCCTTCGCGACAGTTTGGGCAACGCCTACCAAATTAAAACCGTGAACGGACAACCTACGTTGGTGTCCGCCCCCGGAAACGTTTCCTCCCCCGGCGCTTTCGCTTGCGGACAAGCGGTCACCTACGCCGGTGAAAGCTACCCCACCGTGCAGATTGGCACCCAGTGTTGGTTCCAGAAAAACGTGAATGCCGGAGCCATGGTGCAGGGCGCCAACGACCAAGCCAACAACGGCATTTTGGAAAAATACTGCTACAACAACGACACCGCCAATTGTTCCATTTACGGCGGCTTGTATCAATGGGCGGAAGCAGTGCAATACCAAAACGGTGCGAGCAACACGGCTTCACCCAGCCCAGCCTTTACGGGAAATATCAAAGGAATTTGTCCGACGGGCTGGCACGTTCCGAGCGATGGGGAATGGTGTACGTTGACAACGTTTTTGGATTCGACGGTGAATTGTAATTCAATTGGTTGGAGTGGAACGGATGCAGGAGGTAAAATGAAATCGACCAGTAGTTTATGGAATTCTCCAAATGCTGGGGCTACGAACAGCAGTGGATTTTCTGCATTGTCTGGGGGATACAGACTTTTAAACACTTTCAATTTCATTGGGATTTATACCGACTTCTGGTCTTCCTCGGAATCTTCCGCTTCAAATGCATTTTTCCGTTATTTGAGTAATAACGACCCTTATTGTAGTAGGAACAATAACGTATCAAAAAACTATGGCTTCTCC
>CANHCV010000070.1 GCA_947459245.1 Bacteroidota bacterium | reverse complement strand
GCGGGAAACAGTGCCATGAAAAAGTTGAATGCAATTGCACTGGCTTTCATGCTCATTTCATTGGAATTGATCTGCTTCCAAAGAATCTTAACCACCAATCCTAAAGGAACGTGTTTAAAGAAAGGAATTTGGATGGAACCTAACCATTTGAAAAATTTCTTGGAAGCCGTAATCATTCTTATTCAAAATAAGGAATCAATGCCTCTAAAAGAAAATCAGGAGCAACCATGGATTTCCGGGTTTCTTTGCTTACGCAAACCAAAACCACCTTGGCTGTAGAAACTAAAACATCTTCCTTAAATAACTGATAGTCAAAAACAAAAGACCTTCTTGGTAAAGTTTCAATGGAAACCTGAATGCGAACCAAGTCATCGTAAAAAATAGGCTGAAGGTACTTGATGTTCATTTCCAAAACAGGCAGAAAAATACCCATTTTTTCTATCTCACGGTATTGAATTCCGATGGACCGCAAGCAATCTACCCGAGCTACTTCCAAATAACGAGCATAAGCCCCATGGTACATCACACCCATTTGATCGGTATCGGCGTAAGCCACACGAAAGAGGGTATCAAAGTGCAGCATTAGCGGTAAATTTTACGACTCGAAAGCGCTTTTCGGTATTTCTGCGCATTTTGGTTGTGCTGAGATTCGTTTTCAGCAAAATTGTGGTAGCCCGAAAAGTCTTCTTTAGCACACATGTAAATGAAGGAATGCTTTTGTAAATTCAGAACAGCGTCCAAATCTTCAATGCTGGGCGTATTGATGGGCCCTGGAGGTAATCCCTTAAACCGATACGTATTGTAGGGTGAATTAACTTGGAGGTCTTTTTCCCAAATTCTTCTTAATTCAAAATTGCCCAACGCAAATTTTACCGTGGGATCGGCCTGCAGTAACATTCCCTTATTTACTCTATTCCAATACAATCCCGCAACCTTGGGCTTCTCGTCGGTTTTGATGGTTTCCTCATTCACAATCGAAGCCAATACGCTCACCTGCTCGATGGTTAATCCTAAAGACTTGGCTTTTTCCATTCGTTCCGTTGTCCAAAAACGATCGTATTCCTTCTTCATTCTTTTGATAAATCCATCGGTACTGGTGGTCCAATACAACTCGTACGTATTTGGAATGAAATAGGTGAGCAAATGATTCGGATTCATGGCGTATTTGGACCAAATGGCCGTATCTGCTAGCCACGAACGAAGTTCGTTAGAATCTACCAAAGTAATTCTTCCTACGGCTCCAGCCATATCGGAAAGATTGCGGTATTTCACAAATGAAAACCGTACCGCGTCTTGTTCTGCAGATTTTAGTTTTCGCATGATTTTGGCTAAGCTGTACTTACCACGAAACACGTACCTACCCGGTTTAACGTGATCGGTATAATTCATTTGCTCGGCCAAAAGAGTAAGATGCCATTCTTTCAAGTCAGGAAAGATTTTAAGCAACCCCACTTTTACTTTCCCATAATTTTCCTCTGGATAGATGTATAGAATGTTGTTTTTCCCTTCTGTTGATGCGGGTTGGTGTTGATGGAGGAAAACAAAATATCCCAAGTACCCGCCAATCGCGAGTCCTAATGCCAACACAACCAGGAATAATCGAAAGATCCGCTTCATTTTTTTCGGGTTAATGAATCCAACAGGGTCACCACCTCATTGAAATCAATGGTTTTACAATGAACAATGGCATTGGAGTCAATCACGACGTAGGTTGGCAACGAACGAATTCCATAGGTTTTTACCGCCAAAGAATTCCAACGTTTCAAATCAGAAACTTGGGGCCATTCCATTTTCTTCGTAGAAATATCTTTTTTCCAGGCCTCCTTTTCATCATCTAAACTTACACCAAGAAACTCAACCGATTTACTTCGGTATTTTTCCTCCAATTTTTTCACCCTTGGAAAATCTTTGTTGCAAGGTTCACACCAAGATGCCCAAAAATCAATAACCTTGAACGACCCCACCACTTTCTCAATAGAAATCAAGGAATCATTCTGATTTTTTAAACTTAGGCTGGGAAAAGGCTTTCCAACGGCAATTTTCTCATCGTTTTTCAGTCCTTCTACTTCTCTTTTCAAAGGTTGAATGAATTGATTGAGCATGGAGATGTACCGATGTTTGGGATGCTGTTCCGAAAATCCACGAATAAATTTCTCAAGCGACTCTAAATCTTCTTTTCCAGCCAAAGAGAAGTCAAAAATTTGAGTAAAAGCATAAAAACCAACCAAGTCATGCGGATGGGTTACCAAAAAACTGAACAAATAATCCTTCATGTTTTTCTTTTCCCGAAGTGCTAAATCAACGGTATTTGAATCGGTTCTCTTGGAATACAACAGATTTTTCGCGTACCAATATCCGGTACTATCTGAAATTCGTTGGATGGATTTGGAATTAACGCCGGTAACAAATTCAGATGCGAAAGGGAAGGTTGAATAGTTTAATTTAAGTTGAATCGTTTCTTCATCGGGAACCAAGGTTAGTCCCAATTCTTTTCCCGAAAGGGTTAACCGATAGAAATCATACGAGGTGAATGCCCCTTGATCCAATAAAAATTTCCCTGAAGAATCAACCACAGCCGAATCAATGATGATGAATTGATTGCTTTCAGATAGCTCAAGCAAGTAAACGCTTTTTCCTATACCACCAACGAGCGTTCCTTCAATGCGGTAACGTTCTTCGGTCATTGAAGAGCAACTTCCTAAAACGAGGAGGATCCAAAAAGCAAACGTTAACTTCATCCGAGTAATTTCTGTAAGATGGCTGATGCTTTTTTAGGATCTGCTTTACCTTTGGATTTCTTCATGAGATCTCCCATAAACAAACCCAGCACACCTTTTTTACCCGATTGATATTCAGATACTTTATCTGGCCATGCGTCAAGTACTTCTTTAGCGATGGACTCCAGAAAATCGTCGTTGGATTCTTGCATTAAATCCTTTTCAATGGCGATGGATTCAGGAGATTTATCCGGCGAAAGGATCAACTCGGGAAAGACCTGCATGCTTGCGGCCGTGAAGGAAATTTTGCCTGAATCGACCAAGGAAATCAACTCGGCCAATTTTTGAGGAGTTAATTTAAGTCGGTTCCAATCCAAGGCTTCCTCGTTCAAATATCCTTTTACTGGACCTAAAATCCAGTTGGCAGCCGCTTTCGCGGCAACGTTTTGGGCAATCACCTCCGAGAAATAACGCGCTGTTTCTTTGGTGTCGGTTAGATTTCGAGCATCGTAATCGCTCAGACCCAATTCTTGGGTGAATTTGGCAAACAATTCTCGAGGCAAAGCAGGCATTCCTGCTTTCACTTTTTCGATGGCCTCGGGTTTGATTCGGAACGGCGGCAAATCGGGTTCAGGAAAATAACGGTAATCGTTGGCCGCCTCTTTGGAACGTAAACTGAAGGTAGTTCCGGAGGTCGCCTCGAATGAACGGGTTTCAGAAGTGAACGTTTCTCCCGCTTCCAACAAATCGATTTGACGTTTGATTTCGAATTCGATGGCGCGTTGAACATTGCGAATGGAGTTCATGTTCTTTACCTCCACTTTGGTACCAAATTCGGCAGCACCTTTTTTCATCACCGAAATGTTGGCATCGCAACGCATCGACCCTTCTTCCATGTTTCCATCGCAGATGTCGAGGTAACGCACCAATTTCCTTACTTCGGTTAAATAAGCATAAGCATCCTCAGAGTTGCGTAAATCGGGTTCAGAAACCATTTCCAAAAGCGGTACACCACAACGATTGAAATCAACCAATGAATCGATAGGATCTTTGTCGTGCATGCTTTTTCCAGCATCTTCTTCCAAATGAATTCGAATGATACCAATCTTCTTTTCGCCTTCTTTGGTTTCAATCAAAACAGAACCATCGGTACAAATGGGAGTTTTGTCTTGTGTTATTTGGTAACCTTTAGGCAAATCTGCATAAAAGTAATTTTTTCGCGCAAATCCGTTGAATTCATTGATGGTGCAATGGGTTGCTAAACCCAACTTAATGCCAAATTCCATCGCTTGTTTGTTGAAAAACGGAAGCGTTCCTGGGTGACCAAGGGTGATGGGAGAGACCAATGTATTGGGATCTGCTCCGTATTCTGCTGCATCGGCGCAGTAGGCTTTCGATTTGGTTAGCAACTGAATGTGAACCTCGAGTCCGATAACTGCTTGATATTGATCGTAAATACTCATAAATTACTTTCCTAAACGTTTAACTTCTTCGGCCAATTCCGCAAAATAGTTCGAATTTTTACCACCGGCATTGGCCAATTGAGGTGTTCCTCCTCCTCCACCCTGCAACATGGGGCCCCAAGCTTTAATCAAAGCGTTGGCTTGCATTCCAGATTCGGTTCCGCACCCAACAATGACCTGGCATTTGCCTTCCTCTTTGGCATGAAGAACAACCACCAAATTGGCTTGGGATTGAATCATGGATTGAACGGTATTTTTAGCAAACGAAGTAAATCCAAAGTCAATTTCTTCAAAAACCAAAGAAAGACCATTCTGTTGGGTTACTTTTTTCAACAAATCGCTTCCAAGGTATTGAGACAGACTTTTTTGTTGGTTCTCCAACTGATTTTGCAGGTTTTTCTGTTCTTGAAACAAATTGGAAATGGCTAAAATGGGATCTTTGGGCGATTTCAAGGCGTTCAGCATTTGATCGGCCAATTGGGCTTTTTCTTGAAGCAATCTCGTAGCCGAATCGTGGGTTACGGCTTCAATTCTTCGAACTCCCGCAGCCACCGATCCTTCCGAAACAATTTGGAACAAGCGAATATCGCGGGTATTGGAAACGTGTGTTCCACCGCACAACTCCACCGAATACGCGGGATCGAAGGTAATCACCCGCACTTCATTGCCGTACTTTTCACCGAACAGAGCCATGGCTCCCGATTTCACAGCTTCGTCGAAGGAAACGTTTCTTTTTTCCTCCAAGGGAATAGCGGCCACAATTTTTTCATTCACTTCGTTCTCAATCGTTCGAAGCAGTTCTTCAGAAACTTTTTCGAAGTGAGAAAAATCAAAACGAAGTTTGTCCGGTGCCACCAAAGATCCTTTTTGCTCTACGTGTTTTCCCAAATGAGAACGCAAGGCAGCATGCAACAAATGCGTTGCACTGTGGTGGGATGACGTTCCCGATCTGCGAGAAACATCTACTTTTGCATGAAATGTTAATTGAGAATTAGTTGGGAGCTTATTCACCACATGAACGATGAGATCATTTTCCTTTTTGGTGTCCAAAACTTCAATTTCCTCATTTTCGCTCTTAAGGATTCCTCGATCGCCCAGTTGACCGCCACTCTCGGCATAAAATGGGGTTACATCCAAAACCAAATGGTAAACCGGTTTGTCTTTGATGGTTTGAGTGCGGTATTTCACCACATGGGAATTGGATTCCAAGGAATCGTAACCCACGAATTCTACTTTCACCTCATCGCTAACCATCACCCAATCGCCTTGGCCTACTACAGCATCGGCTTTGGAACGTGCACGTTGAGCGCCCAATTCTTTTTGGAATCCTTCTTCATCCAATTTTACGCCTTTTTCTTGAGCAATTAAATTGGTTAAGTCGATGGGGAAACCAAACGTATCGTATAGTTCGAAAGCAAAATGACCGTCAATTTCTTGAACGTTCTTGTTTTCGAAATATTGATCGATGCGTTTGAGTCCATTGGAAAGGGTTCTTAAGAAAGCGTTTTCTTCTTCAAGAATAATTCTGGCGATGAAATCTTTCTGGCCTTGAATGCTCGGATACAAATCCTCGAAATAGTTGGCCAGAATTCCAACGAGGTTGTGCAAGAATGGTGTTTGGAATCCGAGGAAGGAATACCCATAACGAACCGCACGACGGAGGATGCGACGGCAAACGTATCCGGCTTTGTTGTTGGAGGGCAAGGTGCCGTCGGCAATAATGAAGGTTACTGCACGAATGTGATCGGCAGCTACGCGCATGGCAATATCTGTCGTTTCGTTGCTGCCGTATTTCAAACCCGAATTGCGTTCCAACTCTTCAATGATGGGCATGAAAATATCGGTATCGTAATTGGAGGTTTTGTTTTGTAAAACCCGAACCAACCGTTCCAATCCCATTCCGGTATCAACGTGTTGGGCTGGGAGTTTTTCCAAAGAACCGTCGGCCAAGCGATTGAATTCCATGAACACGTTGTTCCAAATTTCAATCACCAAGGGATGATCGTTGTTTACCCAACGGGCTCCATCTCCTTGATTTCTTTCACTTTCAGGTCGATTATCGAAATGAATTTCTGAGCAAGGACCACAAGGGCCGGTTGCACCCATCTCCCAGAAATTATCTTTTTTATTGCAACGAAGGATGCGATCTTCGGGTAGAATTTTTCTCCAAATTTCGAAGGACTCTTCGTCGGCTGCTAAGCCATCGGCTTCGTCACCACCAAAAATGGTCACGTACAATTGATCCTTGGGCAATTGAACCACATCGGTTAGGAATTCCCAAGCCCAAGGGAGTGCTTCTTGCTTGAAGTAATCGCCAAAGGACCAGTTTCCCAACATTTCAAACAACGTATGGTGGTAGGTATCTTTTCCAACATCCTCTAAATCATTGTGTTTGCCGGTAACTCGAAGACATGGTTGGGAATTCACAGCTTTGGTGAAACCCAGGGATTGATTTCCAAGAAACGCATCTTTGAATTGGTTCATTCCTGCGTTGGTAAACATCAATGTAGGATCGTTTTTATTCACCACCGGAGATGGCTTAACGAACGTGTGTTGTTTGCTTTCGAAAAATTGAATAAATGCTTTACGGATTTCTGTTGCCTTCATGATTACAAAGATAACCCGAAAGGTGGAAAGGTTAATTTTTGGTGGATTACTTGCGGATAAAATAAATTAGGTTTGCAACATGAATCAAGACACGTTAACCCCTGGAAAACTTTATTATACCATCGGTGAAGTATCGGAATACTTGAAGCTAGCACCTTCTCAAATTCGTTTTTGGGAAACCCAATTCCCCGAATTAACCCCCAAAAAGACCAGAAAAGGAGATCGACGATACATTTTGAAAGATGTTGAAACTTTAGAAAAGATCAATCATCTTCTTAAAATTCAAGGCTTTACCATCAAAGGTGCAAAGGATTACTTAAAAAAGAATAAAGGGTCACAGAATACCGCCATTGAACAAAAAACCGAAGAAATTCCCGTAGTAGCGACCCAAATATCCGTACCTTCGCATGCAGAAATGAATCCCATCCAATTCTCAGAATTTACCGAAATGCTCAACAAAATGCATGAATTTCGGAATAGTTTGATGGATGTTCGGGACGCATTGATTGTACTTCGAAATAAAATAAAGTGACTTCATTTAAATCAGGATTTGTAAACATTGTAGGGAAACCCAATGCTGGGAAATCAACCCTCATGAATCAGTTAGTGGGAGAAAAGTTGGCCATCATCACGCCAAAAGCGCAAACTACCCGACACCGCATCATGGGAATTGTTTCCGGGGAAGATTTCCAATTCGTTTTTTCCGATACTCCGGGAATGTTGGAACCCAAGTACGATTTGCACGAATCGATGATGGACTTTGTTTACACCGCCTTGGACGACGCCGATGTGTTGATTATTGTCATTGACGCAACCGATAAGGAGGAAAACGATGCATACATTGCCCAAAAAATTTCCAAGAGTCCAGCGAAAAGGTTGGTCATTTTAAACAAGATTGATTTAAGTAATCAAGATGCCATCATGGCCAGATTGCATCATCTGAAGTTAACTTTCGGTGAAGATTCGGTGGTTGTTGCGACCTCTGCCTTGCACGGATTCAACATTGAAGGATTGAAGCAAGAAATTAAAGAACTTCTTCCTGAAGGTCCGAAATACTTCCCTGAAGATGAAATGACCGATAAAACCGAACGATTTTTCGCATCAGAAATGATTCGGGAGAAAATCTTCATGAATCTTCAAAAGGAAGTCCCCTACTCCACCGAAGTCACCATTTTAAGTTTTAAGGAGGAAGAGAACATCATTCGAATTGAAGCAGAAATTTTTTGCGAGAGAAGCACTCAAAAAAATATTTTAATTGGAACGGGCGGAAGCATGTTGAAGAAAATTGGAACAGAAGCCCGCAAAGACATGGAGTTATTTTGGGGTAAAAAGGTTTACCTCGGAATGCACGTTAAAGTGTTGGAAGGATGGCGCTCTGATCGATTGAAATTGAAACGTTTCGGTTACCTGCAAGGTTAATTCGATCCATTTTGAATCATCCAATACTCCCAAATCAACAAATTCCACAAACGGCGAGATTCAATTTCGGTTCGCTTCTTTTTTAGGAATAACTCATAACATTCTCCCCCAAAAAGTTCCGATTGTTCGATTTGAGCAATCATTTCAGGGATTTGATTTTGATGCAGTTCAATGAGTTGTTCTTCCATGCATCCGAACCCTGTTTTTTTTCGCTCAATGATGTCAAAAGGCACATATTTTTCTGCCAATACCCTTAAAACAATTTTGTTTAAAAAAGAATTCGGTTTGGCACCTGTGATGCGTGGATCCAAATAAGGAACTCGAATTTCAACCTGATTTTGCATCCCAATTTCATCGGAATAGAGAAGACCGTTGTGAACCAAATAGAAATTTTGATCCATATTTTTCATATTCATCTCAATTCCAGATTCTATTCCTTTCACTTTAAATTTAAGTTCTCTCTGTAAGAAGGTCGGATCTACTTTTAACCACCATCCCCAAGGTTTCTGAGTAAGGAGTTTAAGGCGTTCTCTTTTTTCCTTGGGAAAGACATCTTTCAAAGCATTGATGAGGGTCCATTTTGCAAACCCTTTTCCATCTGAAAATTCATGTCGACGGTAACCGCCAAAATATTCATCGGCGCCCATTCCACTGATCAGAACACGAATTCCGTCCTTCGCTGCTTGTTGACTAACCCAATGCATGGCTAGAGCGCCGGGATCTCCGAAAGGATGGGATAAGCTGCCAATCCACTGCATTAGATCAATTTCAAAGGGCTGAACTTCCACCAATTCCATGTTCAATTGGTTGGCCATTTGAATCGCAAAGGGAAAGTCGGTTTCCAATCTTCCCAGTTTTCCCGTATTTAACGAGTACGCAGGTAATTTCCTGAACTCATTTCCCATCGATGCCAACAAAGAAGAATCCAATCCTCCCGATAACAACCAAGCAGCAGGAACGGATGATTGAACTTGTTCCTCCAAAACTTCCTTTAGGTTACTTTCTATTATGCTCGATTTCAATTCTTCCTGAAAGGGAATCCAAGTCATGGAAAAATCTTTTTTCACGATAGCAATGCTTCCCTTTGGAAACTCTTTTACGCCTTCCCAAATCCAATCTTTGGAAAGATTAAATTGGCAGGTTGCCAAAGAAACAACTGAATTTTCATTCCACCGATCGGATGATAATTGAAGGGATTTCGCAGTGGATGAAAAAGCAATTCCGTTATTAAATTGGCGGTAAAACAATGGTTTAATTCCTTTAAAATCGCGGTAAAGGATCATTTCTTCCTTTTCGGTACAAAAATGAAACCCAGCAAAAAATCCACTCCAAAATCCGATGGCTTGAAATCCATTGTTCTCAATATCCCAATGTGCCACTTCAATATCGGTAGAAATGGAATTGGAAAGCAGTTTTGCTCGTTGTTTCCAATTGAAAATTTCTCCATTGAACCCCGAGAATTGCGCTGATCCAGATGGAAACGGCTGAGTAATGGGGCTTTGTTGGCTTTGGATTTTAAGAGCTGCGTGAGAAAAACTCCAATTGTGATTGGAAATGGTTTGAAAATCGTCTTTTCCTCGGTACTGAATGAGTTGATGATTCTTTTTTATTTCTTCGGGAACTTGGCCCCGCCAACCAAAAATGCCGCACATCTTATTGAATGGTTAGTTGCCCTTGTCGAAGTTCGAAAATTCGATCGCAGTGAATCAATGCCTCGGGTTGGTGAGAAACGATGATGATGGTTTTTCCTGATTTTTTTAAGAATTGGATGGCATCAAGAACTTGGGCTGCGTTCTCCGGATCGAGGGAACCGATGGGTTCATCAAAAACCAAAATTTTAGCGTCGGCATAAAGGGAACGGGCAATGGCGAGTCGTTGGCGTTCGCCTCCCGACATGTTTTTGCCCGATTCGGAAAGAGGTCGGAAAATGCCTTCCGGCAATTGGTTCACCCAATTCCGAAGCGACGACCAATGCAAGCAGTCGTCGATTTTTTGAAGATTAATTTGGTCGTCGGGAACTCCTAATGCAATGTTTTGAACAACGCTGCCCTCCATCACGTAAACATCCTGACGTACATAGGCAAAAATTCCTGAAGGATCATGCAGTGGAACACCATCTACCAGAACCCTTCCTTCTTTAGGTGGAATGAGGCCCATCATGACATTGAGCAAGGTAGATTTTCCAGTTCCACTCGGACCGAAAACACCAATGCAATCGCCCTTTTTTATCTCAAGCGAAATATTTGAAAGCAATTTCTTCAGTGATTTTTGGTGCCAAAAACTAACATCTTCAAGGATCAAACGATCTTCAAATCCGAGTAGTTTCGTTGCAGAGGTATCTGAATTTTTCAAATTTTCAATTTCTGAAATGGTGTATTCGAAAATTTTAATGCGGGACAAGTAAGCTAAAATCCGTTTGATGGAAGGCATGATTCGAAAAGCCGCCAAGGCATAAACAGCTAAAATATTCACCCAAAAACGCGGTTCGGAACTTTGTAGGCTGGTATAAAGGAAGATGACTAAAATGGAAACCAAAGCCGTAATTTCTATGAGTAAATTGGGCAATCCTTTGGCCAATTCCAATTCTACATTCAGCTGATTGGACTTTTTGATTTTATCAGCAATTTTGGAAACAACAAATTCTTGTTTGTTGAGTAAACGCCAGTCAATGATCCCGCCTACCATGGCAATGACATCTCGTAGGATGCCTTCTTGTAGGCG
>CANHCV010000069.1 GCA_947459245.1 Bacteroidota bacterium | reverse complement strand
TCTTTCTATGACCTTGCTTTCAATTTCCAGCCCGACGACCAAATAATTCCTGCTGGACATCAACTCGGTCTACTTATCTTCTCCAGTGATCGAGATTTCACCATCCAACCTCAAAAAGGCACCCAAATTACTTTGAATTTAGAAGAAACATGGTTGGAAATAATGGTTGTGGACTAACAAAAGAAATTTATTTAGTTAAAAATAATAATACATCTAAAAATGAAACAATTAATGTTGGATTTTCAGATCTTATTCAAAAAGCACTGGAAGGTGATTTTAATCATCTTTATTTCAGTCTATCTTTTGTATTCTTACCCGGATATTAAACAGGGGATTTCAGAAGGTTGGATGGAAAAGTAAGGCTGGGAAATGCGGCTTTTATGCGCGTGGTAATGACCCTCTTTCACTAGCAATAAAAGGAATTTGCATACGGATGGTCATCATGCCATGTTCAATTTTGACAAAATAAATGAACGGAAAAACCTACGCCACAAAGTATAAAAGGATTTCATGATAAAAAATCAGGACACTCTTTCCTCCAATTTTTGATGGTTCAAAAATGGAAGATCTGAGGATCATTCAATCCATTTTTATTCCCTTATTCGCCTTCGAGAAATTCTACAAAAGCGAATGAGGGAATAAATCAAACCGATGTTGGCCGGATGGTTTCCTTGCAATTACGGACTAACGAAGTGAATTCCGAAATTGATGTAAGGTGCAGGAGTCATGGAGCTGAAAGCTGCGAAAGGTTGTTGACCTGTAAATCCTCTAAAAAAGTCTTTGCCGTTGGGCAGGTTATCGGCATCGAAAGAATAGTTCAATCGGAAACCTGCCTGAGCAGAAACCCAGAAAAAGCCGGTTAGTTTCTTTTGAAATTCAATTCGTGGACGGAGTTCAGATCTACGCAGTTCGAAACTGTTCGCAGGAGTGGAAAAATCTTCGAGTCGGTAACTGTTTCCCTCTAATTCATACCCCATCAACAATAAGCTACTAGCCGAAAATCGGTAGCGGGCGTGTGCTCGAGCAGGAAATAAAATTTCGGTTCCCCATTTCCCGCTTTTGGAGGTTTTGTTGTACATCACAACGGGAATGTAGTTCAGAGCGCCTGCGCGGTAGGTTTGAGACATCCCAATCCCCCATTGAAAACGATCGTGTGGACGTTTTCCCCATAATGCGGCGGCAGAATACCGGGAATAGCGGAGCGATTGAGGATTGGAAAGGCTATAATTTCCACTTACATCGGCCTGAACTTGTACCAATACAAATTGCTTATCGTTCAAAGGTTTGTACAAGGTGGAGAACAATCCTGATGTTTTTAGTCCTTTTTCGTCGAGAACTGGAATAATTTTCGAAGCAGGATTAATACCCGTCAGGGGAATTTCCGTGATTTGGTAGTTGCTTGCGGCGTAGTTAAATCCCAATTGCCACAAAAGTTTGTTGCTGGAGATCACGGGGATGTTCGCGTAAAGGCGCAACCCGCCGAGGTAGTTTACCCGGCCTTCTTCGTTTGCGGTCCAATTCGATTCCGGGAGATAGCTTCCAATATCTGAAAATTTAAGGGTATGAGCTCCTTGGGCATCCCATGCAATGGAGGCAAATCGTTGTGGACTTAATCCATTGATTTTTGCATTAGCGTACGTTTTCGTTTCACTTCCAACGTATTCTACATCGCCGTATTGGCTGTAATCTTCCTCGGTTTGGGAGGTCTTTGTGGTATCTTGGGCTTGGCTATCTAAAAAAAAACAGGCTGAAAACGCAAGTAGGATTAAATGCTTCATGCTTGTTATTTTTTAAGTTGTACCCGCTTCCATACGTCGGTTCTTCCGAAGGTTTTGATGCCAACATAACCCCGAATATCAAGGGTATTGTCGTCTTTTAATTTGATGACGCAGCTGTAAGTGCTTCCGTTTTCAGGGTCATAAATGGTGCCTTCGGTCCATTCTTTGCTGCCGGAATAAACGAAATCTTTTAAAATGCGGTAACCTTTAAGGGGCACCTTTTTCATCGATTCGTCGGGGTTGTTTTTATCTAATTTAGGAAGTCCAGTAGCGGGATCGATGGGTTCTCTTAACCAAACAATTTTTCCGTAAAATTTGTCTGCAATTTTTTCAATTTTAACCCGAGCTTTTCCATGGCTTGGTTCCCAAACGCCAATTAATTTATCTGCTTCATTGCTTTGAGGGGCAAAAGCGAATAAACATAGTGCAGTAAAGAAGTAAAAAAACTTTTTCATGATTTTTATTTTATGGTTGATAACTGATTTCAAATTCTAGGATAATTTTTGAACTTAAATTTTCTTCGATGTCTTTATTGATGTTGATATCTGCAACTAAGGTTAGTTCAGGAGTTAAAAACAGTTCTAAGATATCTTTTTGTTCATCAGCTACTTTTAGATCAACGCTTCCGCTTTTTGCAGGGTAGGGATTCAGAAAGGCGATTTTTTGCATATCAGCTGATTTTGCGGTGAGTTGCAAGGTGATTTCTTGGATATCTTTTTCGCTTAAAGGTGAATTCGGTTGAAATTTAACCGAAACGATCTTGATGTTTTTGATTTGCTCCTTTTTGATGTTTTTAGATTTCAACCAATCTTCAAGAGGGTTTTTCCAAACTCCAAGGGCGGTATTCGCACCTTCATAAATGGGACCTTCCATTTCAAGAACTAGCTCGGGACTAGAAATTTTTTCAACGACGGGCGATGAACAAGAAAATAGGAATAAAACAAAAATGGGTAAAATGTACTTCAGCATATCTTGTCGATTTTTGCGCCAAATTAAGGTTTTTCTCAGCATAAAACAAGGTTTAATTTGTCCAGAGCAATTACGGCTTGAAAATTGGTTAGGTTCCGAACGGTAGTTCGAGAATGAAGTGCTATGAATGATTCGATGGATGGTTCTTAGAGGTTTAAAATGCAGCACTTTTTAGATGAACTAAGAGATGCATTAGAAATAAATAGGTTGGAAAAGTAAAAAGGAACATATTCTTAAATAAAGAGAGGTTATTTTTGAATTCTAGTTCATGTCCTGAATTTTTCATCATCACGTTAACATCATGAAAAAGGTTATTCTCTTATTGGCTTTTTTACTGTTAGGAAGCCTGGGATTTGCCCAGAGTCGGTACATTTCCGCCACCACCAAGCAAATCGTTTATTCCAGGGATGGAGGCGTTTGCCAGTGTTGTGGAAGTTCCTTGAATTTGGAGTTCGACCATATTACGCCGTTTTCCTGCGGTGGAAGCAGCGATGCTTCCAATATTCAACTGCTTTGCCTGAAATGCAACCGCAGCAAATCCAACAGTTGTGTATGCAAAATTCACCAAAGGCGGGTTGGAACCAATTGTTGCGATGGAGCGAGTTCTTCGAATCGATCATCTTCCCAGTCTTCCAGTCAACAATGCAACGGAACCACCAAAAAGGGTGAACGTTGCCGAAACCGAACCACGAATTCCAACGGGCGTTGCCATCATCATCAATAAAATAACACCATGAAAACCAATTATTTATTTGCTATCGACGCTGCAACCAACGAAATTTTGGTTTCAGAATCGGCCAAAGGGAGTTTTAAAGTCACCTTGATCGAGCGAATTCCTTCGGCCGAAGATGAGCTATTGTTTGATGCAGTAGCACTTTTGACTAAAATTTCGAAACAAACTGAAGTTGATGTGCCTTTGTTTAAAGCGGTGGAAAAGGTTTGTCAATTGATTTATGGGAAGAGGGTTTGATTTTTACCGGTCGAGGCTATAAAATCGTAGCGGAGTACGAAGCGAGAACCTATCGCAACGCACAAAGCTACATACGAGCCACAACCTTTCAAGTTTGCACTACAGCCGCTATGTTTTATAGCCTTTGTTATATGCTGCTTTTCAGTTACTTACATTTTATTTTCACTTTTATTGAAAAATAATTGAATAAATCTAATATAATTCAAAAATAAGTTGTACATTTGTAGAGTAATAATTTAATAACAATTTAAAACATACGATTATGAAAGCAAATGCAAAAATTAACTACAACGCAATTCAGAAAGAAATTGATAAAAATTACCTTGATTTGGTAAGTGGCGTATATGATGTGTATGATTTTACTGGATATATTTCAGAAAAATATTTTAAACCAGTTGACCCTATTTGGGGCGAAAGAATAGACGAAAACCCATATTTAGATATGTTATTCGGTATGTTAGAAATTAACGGAATTGAATTATATTAAAATGGGAAAAGGCGGTAAAAGAACAGGAGCAGGACGTAAACCTTGCACCGATAAAAAACAGCAAATTACTATCTATGTTTTAACTTCTCAAATCGAAAAGTTAGGAAAAGATGTAATTCGTAAATTATGCGACAAAGCTATCAACGAAGCGGTTTTAAAGTAGCATATAACTGGTATTTAAGTGACTTCTAATGGGAGGAAGGAGTGTTCCTTCAATTCCATTTTTACGTTGTTTGAATCATTTGAAGACTCCCTTCGAGGGCATCAGGAAGCACCTTCGACAAGGTTTGTTTTACGGATTAAATTCGGGAATTGAAGCAGTGAGATAGCTTTGGTAACAATCAAGCGGGACACCCTTCGACAGGCTCAGGGACCGCGTCCGCCCCTCCCCGAAAGTAAAGTTAAGTCATAGAGGCGTTTCAATCGTTTCCAATTTGGGAAAATACCTCCCCAATAATCAGTTAATCAACTAGGAAAATTCCGAGTATTAAACGTAACCCATTACGTTCTTTTCACCCCGGCCAATTCGAAAATTCGGTCCTTGAACTCGCCCTTTTGGCCGGCAATCGTATCGGCCTGCAGTGGCTTACCAACCCGAATGCTTACCCGTCCTGGGCGGTAAAACGTTTTTTCACCATCGTCGAAAATCCGATCGGCGGTGCCGTGAATGTACACCGGAACGACGGTAGCACCCGTGGCTTCAGCCATGCGAAAAACTCCCGATTTTAAGGGTGATAACACGTGTTTTCCTTTTTTTACTCCGCCTTCTGGAAAAATGGCCAAGTGGTACCCTTCTTTCATTTTTTCCATCGCCTCTTTGAACGCTCGCCGACCATCTTCAGCATTTTCTCGATCAACGGGAACATCTACTGTTCTGAAAAAATCGCCAAACAAAGGGATTTTTAGCAATTCGGCTTTCGCTACAAAAAACACCGGCTCTTTGCTCAGCATCATCAAAACGGGGATGTCTAGATAACTATCGTGGTTGGCTGCGAGGATTACTTTTGTATTAGCGGGAATGTTTTCGGCTCCTTCTACCGTCCATCGGATTCCTGCAAATCGCAAAAACATTCGAGCAAAAGCAGTTCTGGCAACCAAGGCCGAACGATACGTTTTCGGACGTAATAAAAAGAACCAAATAACCGGATAGTACAACAAAAACAATAGGCCGAAAGATCCCAAAGCATAACCGGCCGAGAGAGATATTCGTTTGTGAAGCGGTAATTTTTTACTCATCCTAATAAACAATATACGGCCAATCGTTTATGAAAAGAAGGAACTTCCATTTTCTTCCACTGGGCCACGGTTCCCGAAAAATTCCATTCAGTCGTACCCGTTAAATCTACCGAAATGCTGAATCGGGTAGAAGGTTGAAGCCATTTCAAGGCATCTTCTACCAAACCATCATTCCGGAATGGGGTTTCCATGAATATTTGAGTTTGTTTACGCTTCTTCGAATTCTGTTCCAATTCTTGAAGGGCTTTTTTTCGCTGCTCCCGATCGATGGGCAAGTAACCGTGGAAAGCAAATTGCTGTCCGCTCATGCCGCTTGCCATCAGCGCCATCAAAATGGAAGATGGCCCAACCAAGGGTACCACCCGAATTCCCATTTGATGAGCGGCTGCTACCAATAAATTCCCAGGATCTGCCACGGCTGGGCATCCTGCTTCGCTCATCATGCCCATGGAGTGGCCGTTGAGTGCGGGTGCCAAGAGGTGTTTCACCAGCTCGGGTTTGGTATCTTTGGTCAGCAATGAAAATTGAAGGTCGTTCAATGGGATTTGGGTGCCCATGTCGCGAAGGAATCTGCGCGCTGTTTTGTCACTTTCTACCACCCAATGCACCAATTCCTTAGCAACATTCACGGTGTAATCGGGAAGAATGTTCGATTTATTGTCCTCCGACAAGTGGCAGGGGACTAAAAACAAGGTTCCAAAAGTAGGGTCCATGTTAGGGAAGGAGTTGTTGCTTTAGCTGAACCATGTGCAGGGCGGCTTCTGCTCCTTCTGCTCCTTTGTTTCCCAATTTGCCGCCTGCTCGATCGAGGGCTTGTTCATGGGTTAAGGTGGTGATGACCGCGAAAATAACGGGTTTGCCGAACTGAAGATTCAAATCCATCAATCCTTTAGCAACCGATTCGGAAATGAATTCAAAATGGGGGGTATCGCCTTTGATCAAACAACCGATGCATACCACCGCATCGCAACCGGCTTCCAACATCCAGCGGGCAGCAACGGGTAATTCATAACTTCCGGGAACGGAAGCTGCCCGAATGTTTTCGGGTAAAAGACCAGCCTTTTCAAAAACACCAAGGGCCCCTTGTTCCATGGGCCCTGTAATGTCGTTATTCCATTGAGCAGTAACAATTCCTACTCGGATATTTTGTGGATTTTGAAGCTGGGTTACATCGAAATTCGGGATAGCCGAAATTGCTGTAGCCATTATTTTCCAGTTTTAGCTTCTGCTCTTGCGATGTATTTATCGATGTCCATTCCTTGATCAGAGCTGCGGTAATCGGCTTTGATTTTTTTGTACAATTCGATGGCTTTATCAGACTTGTTCAATTCTTCTGCCAACATTCCGGCTTTGAAAAGGAACAAAGGAGAAGTTAAATTATTGGGGTTATTGCTGGCCGCTTTTTCGTACTGCGCCAAAGCATCTTCCTTTTTGTTCAATTCAACTTGGCAATCTCCAATTAAACCCATGGCCAACGACTCGGTGATCAAATCTCCGGGGTGGTAACCTTCCAAATGTTCGATGGCATCTTGGAATTTTCCTTGAGCCATCAAAATGGTAGCAGCGTAATAGTTGGCACGATCTCCAACTGGAGTTCCGCTGTACTCATCGGCCAAAGCCAAAAAGCCCATGTTTTTTCCATCGCCTTTCAAGGCTTTGTCCAAATCGTTTTGCTTCAAATAGGTACGAGCTTCCATGGACGCATCGTTGCCTTTCATGATCATTTCAGGAAGGTAAACGCTATTGTAGTAGTACAAACCACCAATGATGGCCAATAAACCTACGGCAACGCCAATTAAAATATTTCGGTTTTTGCGGATGAACATTTCCGCTTTTCCTAGGGTTTCTTCAACGTTGATGTTCTCTAAATTGAAAACGTTTTCTTCGTTTTGTTGTGACATGTTTTACGAATTGAATTGCAAAGTTAACAAAAAGGGTTGAATTTTTAATCCATGATAAATGGGTAGTCGGCCTGGGTGTAATTATCGGTGTAAAGTTCCGATAATTCGGGCCATGGTGAGTTTTCTGCAAACTGTTCGGCTTCTTCCACCACTTTTTTCATTTGGGCTTCAATGACTTCTAAATCGGTTGTTTTGGCCCATTTCTTTTTTAGGATGGTATCGCGAACAACTTCAATGGGGTCTTGTTTTTTGTATTCTTCCACCTCTTCTTTGGTGCGGTATTTCTGAGGATCCGACATGGAGTGTCCGCGGAAGCGGTACGTTCTAATTTCCAAAAAAGTGGGGCCATCGCCACGGCGAGCACGATCAACGGCTTCGTCCATGGCTTTGTGAACGGCCTCGCAGCTCATGCCATCTACCGGCATGCAAGGCATGTCGTAAGCCAATCCCAATTTGTAAATATCCTCGGTATTGGCAGTTCGTTCTACCGAAGTTCCCATGGCGTATCCGTTGTTTTCGCAAACGAAAACCACGGGCAATTTCCAATTCATGGCCATGTTGAAGGCTTCGTGAACTCCACCTTGACGAACGGCGCCATCTCCCATGTAGGCCACGGTTACCGAACCGGTTTCCAAGTATTTATCGGCAAAAGCCAAACCGGCACCGAGGGGAATTTGTCCGCCTACGATTCCGTGACCGCCAAAAAAGTTGTGTTCTTTCGAGAAGAAGTGCATGGATCCACCTTTTCCTTTGGAGCAACCGGTGCTGCGACCGTACATTTCTGCCATGCATGCATTTGCAGAAATTCCAGCAGCAAGAGCGTGGGCGTGATCCCGGTAAGCCGTAATCACCCGATCGTTTTTATTGATCACCGAATAAGTTCCTGCTACAACGGCTTCTTGCCCGGTGTACAAGTGAAGAAACCCTTTGATTTTCTGATTCCCATAAACTTGAGCGCATTTCTCTTCAAATTTGCGCATCAACACCATACTTTCAAACCATTTTAAGTAGGTTTCCTTGGTGATGTTTATTTTTGCCATGCTTTTCCGTGCTTTTTTAAATAGCGCGTAAAAATACAACAAACCATTCAATCCCCAACGTTGCTTCATCAACTTAAATTATTTCAGTACAGAAACCTCCCCGAAATGACTTGTCATTTTGAAGAAAAAGTGGTGGTTATTCACGGATTAAACGGATTGGGTAAAACCAATTTGATGGATTCGGTTCATCAACTTTGCCTAACCAAGAGCTATTTCAAATCGATGGAGCAGCACAATGTGAAGTTCGGATGCGCGCTTTTTACCTTGGAGGGAGTGTTTGATGATGGGCAGGTGTTCATGGGATGGGAGGAAGGAAAAGGCAAGGTTATTCGTGAAAACGGATCCAACCAAACGGCAAAAGCCCTGATTGGGAAACGCCCCGTGGTGATGGTTGCTCCTTCGGATACCGGACTCATTTTGGGCGGTAGCGAAGAGCGAAGAAAAATGATGGATCGCTTCCTGTGTCAGGTTGATTCTGAATACCTGATGGCCCTAACCGAGTACCAGAAATGGCTGAAGCAGCGATCGGCCATCCTCAAACAAATTTCCGAAAACAGTCCCATCGATCCCTTTTTATTGGAGTTTACCGAATTGAAAATGGGGCCGCTCGCCACCTTGATCCAACACCGTCGGAAAGGATTTGCCGATGCGTTGGCACCGGATTTGGAAGAAATTTACAAAAGCATCAGTGGAGGCAAGGAATTGCCCAGCATGGAGTACCAGCCCTCGGAATTTGGCCCCGCAACGCCACAGGAGAAAGCTTCTGGCCGGAATTTGGTAGGGCCTCAAGCCGATGACATCGAATGGAAGTTGGATGGATTTTCGGTGAAGAAATTTGCGAGTCAAGGCCAGCAAAAAAGCTTGGTTTTTGCCATTAAATTGGCCCAAATTCAACGCTTGGCCCAGGAAAATACGGCTCCGCCCACGCTGCTGTTCGACGATTTGTTTGAGAAGCTCGATCAGCAGCGATTGAAACGTTTGTTGGAGTGGGTGCAGGGCCAACCGTTTGCCCAACTCTTCATCACCGATACCCAGCAGGAACGCAGTCAACAACTCTTAGGCGGTTCCATTGATTTCATCGGTTTATAAGCCGTTTTTTTTCCGTATTTTTGTTTTTTATTTTCCAAATTATGTCGCTTTCTAAAACCTGGCAACCCGAACTTTTTGAAGAAAAATGGACCAACGCATGGATCGATGCGAATTGCTTTACCGCAACTCCAGATCCGTCGAAAGAGCCGTACACGGTGGTCATTCCACCGCCCAACGTTACCGGTGTGTTACACATGGGGCACATGCTCAACAATACCATTCAAGATGTTCTGGTGCGTCGGGCAAGAATGCAGGGGAAAAATGCTTGTTGGGTTCCTGGAACCGATCACGCCTCTATTGCTACCGAAGCCAAAGTTGTAAAACTTTTGGCCGATCAGGGCATTAAGAAACAAGATCTTTCCCGAGATGAATTTCTGGGACATGCGTTCGAGTGGAAAGAAAAATACGGTGGGATCATTCTTAAGCAATTGCTCAAATTGGGCGCCTCTTGCGATTGGAATCGTACCCATTTTACCATGGATACCGATTATTACCGCGATGTGATTCGGGTGTTCTGCGATTTGTACGAGCAAGGATACATTTACCGCGGTGTTCGCATGGTGAACTGGGATCCTCAAGCGCAAACCGCGGTTTCGGATGAAGAAGTGTTGTACAAAGAGAGCCACGGCAAACTTTGTTACGTAAAATATGCGTTGGAAGACGGGTCTGGACATTTGGTGGTGGCGACCACCCGTCCTGAAACCATCATGGGCGACGTGGCCATTGCGGTACATCCCGACGATGACCGTTACCGCCACCTTGTTGGCAAAAAAGTTCAAGTGCCTTTGGTGAATCGCCTGATTCCCATCATTGCTGATGCGGCTTTGGATATGGAATTTGGAACGGGTTGCTTGAAAGTTACTCCTGCCCACGATTTGGTGGATTATGAAATTGGCGTTCGCCACCATCTGCCGGTGATTGATGTGTTCAATCCCGACGGAACCATGAGCGAAGCGGCTGGATTGTTCATTGGCGAAGATCGATTTGTGGTTCGTAAGAAAATGATCAAAGCATTGGAGGAAGCGGGATTATTGGATCAGTTGAAAGATTATACCAACCAAGTAGGCGTTTCCGAGCGAACCAACGCGGTGATTGAACCCCGTTTGAGCATGCAATGGTTTTTGAAGATGCAAGAATTTTCAAAACCCGCTTTGGATGCTGTTCTAGACGGTGAAGTAAACCTCATTCCCCATAAGTTTGTGAACACCTACAAGCACTGGATGGAAAACGTTCGCGATTGGTGTTTGAGCAGACAATTGTGGTGGGGGCATCGCATTCCGGCTTATTACTTGGGAGAAACCAATGAATTTGTAGTAGCCCCATCGGCCGAAGAGGCGTTGGAAAAGGCCAAAGCAAAAACCGGGAATGCTCAATTGACCTTGAGCGATTTGCGCCAAGATGAAGACGTTTTGGACACTTGGGCATCGAGTTGGTTGTGGCCAATTTCCGTTTTCGACGGTTTGGC
>CANHCV010000068.1 GCA_947459245.1 Bacteroidota bacterium | reverse complement strand
GAGCACAGATGCGAAGATTCGTTTGCGCACAGGCCGTATTTACGACAAGTTTGCAACGGGAACCACGCAAGTGAACAACAGCAATCCACGTTACCGCATTAATTTGCAAAGCGTTGCTGCTACGAAGAATGATGCGGCCGTTGCGAAGAATGCGTTGGATACCATCAAGGTGGTACCGAATCCGTACTACGCGTACAGCGCATACGAGAATTCACAAATTGATAGCCGTATCAAGGTAACGAACTTGCCAGGAAAGTGCACGATCAAGATTTACACTTTGGGTGGAACGTTGATTCGTACGCTTCGCAAAGACGATGCGACCACGTATGTGGAGTGGGACATGAAGAACCAGCAGCGCATTCCAGTCGCTTCGGGTACATACATCATCCACGTTGACGCGGGCGACTTGGGCACGAAAACCTTGAAGTGGTTCTGCATCATGCGTCCAATCGATTTGGATACGTTTTAAGAAATTGATTTAAAAAAGAGAGGGGAGCCGAATGGCTCCCCTCTCTTTTTTATGTGACTTCGTTTTTAAAATCCTCCTAAAGTAATACCGAACATTACGGGACGAACATCAGGAGCTCCAACCACATCGGAACGGAAAACATTGGTTAATCCGTAGCGAGCGAAGAAATTCCAATCGTCGAATCCAATGCGAGCAGTAGCTGCGTATTTGATATCGGACAACAAATAATTCCCGCGGGTTTTGGTTTTGTGTTCTTCTCCAGCAGCATCGGTATAAACTCGTTTTACCAAACTTCCTAAACGGTATCCACCCTCAACGCCAACGGCAAGGCGGAAGCCTTTGGATTCTTTGTAAGGGTGGCTGCGGTATTCCAACATCAAGGGAACATCCACATAGCCGGTTCTGAGTTTGGTTTTGATGAGACTCGATCCGTCTTTGTATTCCGTTACGAACAAAGAATCGCGACCGTTGGAGCTGATGCCGATGTTATTCGAAAACTTGTAATTTCCTGATTCGTAACCAATACCGGTTTGCAAACGAATTTTTTCACCAATGAGTTTTACGGATTTCAGCTGATACAAGTTTACCCCAAGCGATGAAACCGAATTCATTTCAAGCAACGCATTTGGAGCAGTTGGAGTGATTCCATTTCCAGCATACATCCATTGATTGAATCCGATATCGATGACGCCAACGGAGGAGATCGCTTTCTTCTTTTTTACTTCTTTCTTTGGAAGTTTAATTTCTGTCGTATCACCATCAATAAAAAGTACGATTTTATTATCGGATTTCTTTCGGTCAAGCCATTTCGTAGAGTCGGAACGCAGGAGAACATTTCCGAAATCTCCGTTCATGTTCAAGGATTCAAAATCAAAATTTCCATCCATGCTTTTGATTTTGATTTTCTTATTCATCCCGAGCGATTGGCCGTCGATAACGATTTCCATTTTTTCGGCAGCAGGGCTGGCGTCACTTTCTAAAATGATCACCTTCGGAATTGAATCGACTTGAAAATTCGCCTGTTCGGCCATTTCACCAGTAACAATTCTTACTTCCTTCGTCATTACTTTCTTCTGTTTGGGAGAACCCATTTCATCGCTTTCAATGCGAATGGTTTTCATCAAAGAATCCAAATTGAGCGACTTATCGGTAGAGATCACCGAAATGGTTTTGATGGTTTTCCCATTTTCTTTCATCTCTTTCACTTCGATGTGCGGAAGCGATTTGTTCTGATCGCCAACTTTCGACAAATCGATCGTTGTGGTATCAACATCGGAGATGACCAAAACCTTGCTAGGGCTTTTACCGTTTTTTTTCTCACTTCCCTTCGGTTGAGAAAAAGCATGTGCACTCCCCAAAAGGGCCAATAAAAGTAAAGATTTCTTCATATTTTTTGTTTAATGAACGTTTCCGCTAACTTGAATGACCGGGGTACTTAGTTGGTATTGCATCCGGTTTGGATCTTGATCGTTCAATTCGATCAACTGGGCATTTCCCAATTGTTTCAAAACAAACTTTTTAAAATCGCGACCACCTTTTTTATTCTGTGCGTTGCTGGGTTGCTGTGCAACTACTTGATTGATGGGAATTTCTTGATTGAGATATCCATTTTTCCTCAGTAACTCCAAGAATTCCTGTTGAGTCATTTCAACCACTGAACTTTCATCTTTTGCTCCAACCAGATTTTTTTCTTTCAAGTTCATTTGAGAGATGAGTTCCGTTGGGACTTGAATTTTATCCAAAACCGAGTGCGGTGGTTGAGATGAAATAGTCGTAACGTTAATGGGATTGCCTTCCACCGGTAAGCTGGCAAGAATGGCTGATTGGGTGTTTTTTTCTACCTGTTTGGAAGAAGCAATGGCATTTGAAACGGCCATTGAACGAACTTGAGAAGGAGATATTGGAGATTGAACCTGTTGAGAAAACCCTGTTTCAATCGATTTATTCTTTGACCCCTTCGCTGAATTTTCAGCAAAGTTGTCGTTTTTTCCTTGTCGTTTAAACAATTCGGGATGCGTGGTTTGAACCGTTAATCCTACGGACAACAAAACAACTGCCGCTGCACTGGCCCAAGGAAGCCAAGTTCGATTTTTTCGATCTTCGATTTCCTTACCATCGAGGTTGGCCTCAAGTTTGGTCCAAACATGCATGGGCGGTTGGGATTCGTAAGATTCCAATCTTTCACAAACCATGCTTTCAAATGCATCTCGCTCTAGTTTTCCCCTCATGACGATAATCTTTGAAGTTTTTCGATACGATTTTTTAAAATTCCTTTGGCTCTTGCCAACTGACTTTTGGAAGTCCCTTCAGAAATATTCAACAACTGACCAATTTCTTGGTGAGAATAGCCCTCAATAACGTACAAATTAAAAACGGTGCGGTATCCAGGACTTAATTTTTGAACCTCCTTTAGAATTTCTTGGGTGGTCATTTCTGAAAGTGCGTCAACGTAATAGTGATCGGGCATCCGTTCATCGTATTCGTACACCAAGGTCATTTTTCCGGCCTTACGCAATTCATCCAAGGCCGTGTTTACCACAATTCTTCTCATCCATCCTTCGAAAGAACCGGTATGTTGGAACATTTCAATGGAACGGAAAATTTTGATGAAGGAATCCTGCAACAAATCTGCAGCTTTTTCAGAATCGGAAACGTAACGCATGGCTACCGAATACAATTTTCCAGAATAGCGGCGGTACAATTCAAATTGTGCCTTGCGCTCACCGTGCTTGCAGGCTTCAATGAGCGAAAATTCATCTTGATACAGTTGCATAATTGTAATGGTTTATTGCCAAAACCGAAGTCAAAACGCGTGCCACTTTTTATCCGTTGCATAAAAAAATGAAATTTTCTTTCCATTTCAAAAAAATGCTGAACTTTGCTTCAAATAATAACGAGATGTCGGTGCATAAATCCTACAAAAGAGTTACCACCCAGGTGCTTCAAGAAATGAAGGTCAATGGCGAAAAAATTTCCATGCTCACAGCGTATGACTTTTCCTTAGCCCAAATTATTGATGATGCAGGAATCGACGTGGTTCTCGTTGGTGATTCGGCTTCCAACGTGATGGCCGGACATGAAACCACCCTTCCGATTACGCTGGACCACATGATTTACCACGCGCAATCCGTTGTTCGAGCATCGAAACGGGCTTTGGTGGTGGTGGATTTGCCTTTTGGCTCCTACCAAGGAAATTCGAAAAACGCTTTGGATTCTGCCATTCGAATCATGAAAGAAGCCGAGGCCCATGCGGTAAAATTGGAAGGCGGACAAGAAATCATTGAGTCCATTCAACGAATTTTAACCGCCGGAGTTCCGGTTATGGGTCACTTGGGGTTAACCCCCCAATCCATCTACAAATTTGGCACCTACAACGTTCGCGCAAAAGAAAAAGTAGAAGCCCAAAAACTCATCGAAGATGCCATGGCACTTGAAAAAGCGGGAGTTTTTGCCATCGTGGTCGAGAAAATCCCAGCCAAACTGGCTGAAAAAGTCCAAAATGCGGTTCAAATCCCCATCATCGGAATTGGTGCTGGAAACAAAGTGGCCGGACAAGTTCTGGTTATCCACGATTTATTGGGCATTACCAAGGAATTCACCCCACGTTTTTTGCGCCGATACGCTAATTTGTACGAAGAGATTTACAAAGCCACCCAAGCTTATATTGCCGATGTAAAATCGAGCGATTTCCCCAACGATAAAGAACAGTATTAAACAAGATGTCTTCCATCAATCCCCATTTTCATTTCCGAAAAGCATCCGAACCATCGGTTTCGGAATTGATGGATGGAATCTTGAATCAAAATCTTACCGCATTAAGCAAGGCCATTACCCTGGTGGAAAGTGGATTACCGCACCACCGAAAAATGGCCAATGAACTGATCGATGGTTTACTTCCGCATTCGGGGAAAAGCCAGCGCATTGGAATCACCGGAGTTCCTGGAGTTGGAAAATCTACCTTCATCGAATCTTTCGGTTTGCAATTGATCGAGCGCGGACATCGGGTAGCGGTTTTAGCCATCGATCCCACTTCCAGCATTAGCCATGGAAGTATTTTGGGCGATAAAACGCGCATGAATGAATTGGCAGCGCATCCGAATGCATTCATTCGACCCACCCCCAGTGGAGGAAACCTGGGCGGGGTGCATCGCAAAACCCGTGAATCCATTCTTTTGTGCGAGGCCTTTGGGTTTGATCGCATCGTAGTAGAAACCGTTGGGGTGGGTCAAAGTGAAACCGCCGTTCATCACATGACCGATGTTTTTCTCTTGCTTCTGCTTTCTGGTGCTGGAGATGAACTCCAAGGAATCAAGCGTGGAATCATGGAAATGGCCGATTTATTGGTCATTCATAAAGCCGATGGAGAAAATCGTTCCAAGGCCGATCGAGCCATGGCCGAAGTTAAATCGGCCATTCGCCTCTTCCCTACCCCACCTTCAGGCTGGTTGCCCGAGGTACAAACCCTTTCTTCCATCGAAAAAACAGGTTTCGATGCGCTTTTCCAAAAACTTGACCGTTTTTTCAATCACTCCATCACCAATGGTTTCTTCGAATTCAATCGAAAAGAGCAATCGCTTGCTTGGATGAAAGATGCCTTGGGTGATTCTTTATTCTTCTGGTTAGAAAACCAACCCGATTTCCATGAAAAGTGGAAGCATCAAGAGGAAAAAGTATTGCTTCAACAAAAAAGTCCGTTCTCCGCCGTTTCCGAAATTCTTCAAACTTACCTACCTCAGTGACTTCCAACAAAGAAATTCTCAAATTAGCAGGCCCCATTGTCTTGGGAAACATTTCTCAAATGGCGTTGGGCCTGATCGATACCGCTATGGTTGGTCAGGTGGGTGCCAAACATTTGGCGGCTTCGTCGTTGGTGCTCGCCTTGTTGGGTATTCCCTTTGTTTTGGGAATTGGTATTACCACGGCAATTGGTCCTTTGGTGGCCGAAGCCAATGCTGCAAAAGACCCTAAAAAAGTTGGAAAAATTGCTTGGCTGGGCTTCTTACTTACCCTAACCTTGTCCACTTTTATCGTTACAGGAACCGAGTTTGCTTCCGAAATCGTCTTTTCCATGGACCAAGATCGGGAAGTGGCCCAATTGGCTCATCCTTTTTTCCGTTTGATTAATCTTTCTTTGCTTCCCATGCTGTTGTTTTTGGCCTTGAAGCAGTTTGCAGATGGATTGGAATTCACCAAATTTGCCATGGCCTTGTCCATTGGTTCCATTCCACTCAATGCCGCTTTGAACTGGATTTTCATTTACGGGAATTTAGGATTTGAGCCGATGGGATTAACGGGAGCTGGCCTTGGAACGTTAATTACACGCGTTATCATTCTGGTTTGCATGTTTGCATTTGTTTTGAAACATCCCAAATTTGCCCCATTTCGAAGTTATTTTTTCACTTCATTGAGAGATCGCGTCATATCCATTTCTATTTTAAAGATTGGTGTTCCTGCAGGGATTCAGTACGTGGTGGAGGTTGCGGCTTTCAGCTTGAGTGGAATCATGGCCGGTTGGATTTCTGCAGAAGCCCAAGCAGCGCATCAAATTGCGTTAAGCTTGGCCTCAACCACGTACATGATCAGCATTGGATTGGCGGTTGCGGGAGGAATAAAAGTGGCCGAAGCCTTGGGCAAGAAAGATGCGACAGATTTGCGAAACATCAACAAAAAGGTGATTCGGATGAGTATGGTGTGGGGTGGAGTGTGTGCGTTGTTTTTCATCGGCTTCCAAAATTTCCTTCCCCAATGGTTCACCACCGATGAAAATGTAATCAAAACAGCTTCCGTTTTATTGATTTGGGCTGCCATTTTCCAAATTGGAGATTCGGTTCAAGCGAATGCAGCCGGGCTGATGCGCGGCCGACAAGAAATGAAATTTCCCACGTATTTCGTCATTTTCGCCTATTGGGTGATTACCATTCCCCTCTGTTATTTTCTTGGATTCACACAAAATGGCGGAATTCAAGGAATTTGGATTGGCCTTTCGTTGGGCTTGACCATTGCAGCACTTGGATTAACGTGGAAAACGTTGAATTTCCGTAAATCGCTTGAGGCTTAAATCGTTTGAAAATTTAGGGTCATTTTTTGACAATTTCTGCTTATTTTTGCGGTCGATTTTGTAAAAAGAAAAACACAATTATTTATGAATGAACTGTTTTACGTTGTTCCTGCGCTAGGATTGGTTGGCCTGATCGTGATGGTGGCCAAGAGTGCTTGGGTAAACAAACAAGATGCTGGAGATGCAAACATGCAGAAACTAGCAGGTTACATTGCTCGTGGAGCTATGGCGTTTTTGAAAGCGGAATGGAGAATTTTATCCTTTTTCGTAGTTGTTGCAGCCGCTTTATTGGCTTGGTCTGGAACCGTTACCGAGGTGAATGGAATGGAAATTCACAGCCACTGGTTAATTGCAGTTGCTTTTATCATTGGTGCATTTTTCTCGGCGTTCGCTGGATACATCGGTATGAACATCGCGACCAAATCCAATGTTCGTACCACTCAAGCTGCTCGCACGAGTTTAGCTCAAGCTTTGAAGGTCTCTTTCACCGGCGGAACCGTTATGGGTCTTGGTGTTGCGGGATTGGCTGTATTTGGTTTGGGTGCGTTGTTCATCGTTTTTTACCAAATGTTTGCAGCCGATGCTCCAGCAAATGGCGTAGAAATGAAACGTGCTATTGAAGTACTTACCGGTTTCTCCCTCGGGGCAGAATCCATTGCCTTGTTTGCTCGTGTTGGTGGTGGTATTTATACCAAAGCTGCCGACGTTGGTGCTGACTTGGTAGGTAAAGTAGAAGCAGGCATCCCTGAAGATGACGTTCGTAACCCAGCAACCATTGCCGATAACGTTGGTGATAACGTTGGTGACGTTGCAGGTATGGGAGCCGATTTGTTTGGTTCGTATGTTGCAACCATTTTGGCGACCATGGTATTGGGTCAGGAAATCAACGTTCAAGACAATTTTGGCGGTTTATCGCCCATTCTTCTTCCCATGGTAATTGCCGGATTGGGAATTATTTTCTCCATCGTTGGAACGTGGTTCGTACGTGTTTCCAAAGAAACTGATTCCGTTCAGAATGCTTTAAACTTAGGTAACTGGTCTTCCATTGTATTGACCGGAATCGCATCTTTCTTTTTGACCACCAAAATTCTTCCTGAAAATTTAGAATTACGTGGTGTAAAATTCACCAACATGGATGTGTTTTGGGCCATTGTGGTTGGTTTAATTGTTGGCGCTTTGATGTCCATCGTAACCGAATACTACACCGCTATGGGAAAACGTCCGGTTAAATCTATCGTTGATAAATCGGCTACTGGCCATGCGACCAATATCATTGGAGGTCTTTCCGTTGGTATGGAATCTACCGTTATCCCCATCCTCGTTTTGGCTGCCGGTATCATGGTTTCTTTCAAATTTGCCGGACTTTACGGTGTTGCTATTGCTGCAGCAGGTATGATGGCCACCACTGCCATGCAATTGGCGATTGATGCTTTCGGACCGATTGCCGATAATGCTGGAGGTATTGCCGAAATGAGTCAACTTCCATCAGAAGTTCGTGATCGTACCGACAATCTGGATGCCGTTGGAAATACCACTGCAGCTACAGGTAAAGGTTTCGCAATCGCTTCCGCAGCATTAACTTCTCTTGCGCTTTTCGCCGCTTTCGTCGGCGTAGCCGGAATTGATTCGATTGACATTTACAAAGCCGACGTTTTGGCTGGTTTGTTCGTAGGAGCCATGATTCCTTTCATCTTTTCTGCCTTGGCCATTGCCGCGGTTGGTCGTGCTGCCATGGATATGGTGAAGGAAGTTCGTCGTCAATTCAAAGAAATTCCTGGAATTATGGAATACCAAGCAGAACCTGAATATGAAAAATGCGTTGAAATTTCTACCAAAGCCTCGCTTCGTGAAATGTTGATGCCAGGTGCAATCGCTTTGATTACACCCATTATTGTAGGATTTATTTTTGGTCCTGAAGTATTGGGAGGTTTATTGGCAGGTGTTACTGTTTCTGGTGTATTGATGGGAATTTTCCAAAACAACGCAGGTGGAGCTTGGGACAATGCTAAAAAATCTTTCGAAAAAGGCGTTGAGATTGATGGAGAGACGTACTTCAAAAAATCTGAGCCACACAAAGCTTCCGTAACCGGTGACACCGTTGGAGATCCTTTTAAAGACACCTCTGGTCCATCCATGAACATCTTGATTAAGTTGATGTCCATCGTTTCGTTGGTTATTGCTCCATACATTGCGATGACCGGTGGAACCGAAGGAAAAGAAGCTTGTTCAGGAGAAAAGAAAGAGTGTTGCGAAGGCATGGAAATGCCAAAAGAGTGTAAGGAAGGCATGGCAGCGATGAACTGCGAAATGGATGCCGATGGCAATTGCTGGGTATCTGATTCCACCTGCAATGCATGGATGAAAGAAGGAAAATGCGATTCTACTGCTTGCATCAAGCAAGAAAACGGAAAATGTTTGGTGAAACACGAAGTGGCCATGAAAGCCATGGGACACACCGAAGAAATGATGCATTCTGAGTGCAAAGAAGGGCCAAAAGAGGGTCATCACGAGTCACATCATTAATTTTATTTCAACGAATTATTCCCAAAGGGCCCATTCATTGGGCCCTTTGTTTATTTTTACGTTTTCGAGTTTCTAACAACCCAACTATGAGAAGCATTTTTGCAAAAAAAACCGTAGAACAAATCCTCGCTGAATCTGAAGGAGGAGAACACAAACTTAAGCGAACCTTAAACGTTTGGTCGCTCATCGCCATTGGAATTGGCTGCATCATCGGTACGGGAATTTTCGTACTTACTGGAAAGGTAGCCATCGAAAATTCGGGCCCTGGTATCATGTTGAGTTTTATCATTTGCGGTGTTGCTTGCATTTTAGCAGCGTTGTGTTATGCAGAATTTGCTAGCTTTATTCCCATTGCCGGATCGGCCTACACCTACTCCTTTGCCACCATGGGCGAAGTCGTTGCGTGGGTGATCGGTTGGGATTTGATCCTGGAATACGGACTAAGTACCTCGGCTGTGGCTGGTGGATGGAGTTCGCACTTTGTCAATTTCCTCGATCTGGTCTTCGGGGTCGAATTCCCCAAGGAATTGGCATTAACCCCCGCAGATGGTGGATATGCAAACGTTCCAGCCATGTTCATTTCCTTGGCCATTACGGCATTGTTAATTACCGGCATTAAAGAATCAGCTCGATTCAACAACATCATCGTTATTGTAAAATTAGCAGTTGCCTTTTTCTTCATTGGTGTAGGGTTAATTTATGTGAATCCCGACAACTGGTCTCCCTTTATCCCCGCCATCAAAGAAGCATCTGCAACGGGTGAATCGGTAGCAGCTTCCGTATGGGATACGCCGCTTTGGAAAATTGTTGCTGGTTGGTTTGGATCTTCTCCAACGAGTTCCTTTGGAGGGGTAAGTGGAATTGTATTAGGTGCAGCTACCATTTTCTTTGCTTACATCGGATTTGATGCGGTTTCAACTACTGCTGAGGAAGCTGAAAATCCTTCTCGCGACGTGCCTCGTGGCATCATTTGGTCGTTGATCATTGCTACCGTTCTTTACATTTTAATGTCGATGGTTTTCACTGGTATTGTTCGTTGCGATGGTACCTTAACCATGGAAGATTTAGGCACCGACGCTGGTGCACCTTTGGTGTATGCCTTCAAGCAAGTCCCCAATTCGATGATCAATAAATGGGCAGCCATTTTGGTAGATTTGGGTGGATTAGCTGGTATTACATCGGTTCTTTTGGTTACACTTTTGGGTCAGAGCCGAATTTTTTATTCCATGAGCCGTGATCGTTTGTTACCACCATGGATTGCAAAAATTCACCCTCGATTCCAAACTCCTTACGTAGGAACCTTGATTACAGGTATTGCGGTATCGTTTGTATCTGGTTTCGTTCCATTGGGCACTATTGCAGAAATGGCCAACATGGGAACCTTGTTCGCATTCGTTTTGGTGAGTGGCGGCATCTTGGTTTTGCGCAAAACTCAACCGGATCGCATTGCTCCATTCCGAACTCCGTTTGTTCCATTTACTCCCATCATTGCAATTTTGTTTTGCGTTGGATTAATGATTTCCCTTCCTTTGCTAACATGGACCAGCTTTTTCATTTGGATGGGCATTGGGATGATCGTTTACTTCATGTACAGCCACAAGAACGCCGGCTTGCCCAGGAAGTAATTTGAATTTCAATCACTTAAAAATCCCCCGAAAGCCTTCGGGGGATTTTTTTTGATTTACAGCGCATTTTTCAAAAAAAGTTGATTTTAATATCAATTTCCCGCCTTATCTTTGTCGCGGAGAGTTGGCAGAGTGGTCGATTGCGGCAGTCTTGAAAACTGTTGACTGTAACAGGTCCGGGGGTTCGAATCCCTCACTCTCCGCCAAAACAATTTCAAAGCCTCACGGAGTGAGGCTTTTTTTTATGCTCATGAGTCTGAGCGAAGCTCAAGTGAATGAAGCATAAAAAAAAGCCTTAGCTGCGAAGCAGCCGGCTTTGAAATGGGTTTGAATCGCTCACCCATTCAGGGATCACGAGCGAAGCGAGTCATCCCGCGATACATCAAGATTCTCCAAAAAGCCTTAGCTGCGAAGCAGCTGG
>CANHCV010000067.1 GCA_947459245.1 Bacteroidota bacterium | reverse complement strand
GGAATAAAAGATGAAGAATTGCGTAAATGGATCATTGGGAAAACCAATGTTGAGTATTTTATTCGGAGGAATTCCCAAATTGAAATAGGTAAAAATCGGGAAGAGCGCTTCAATGAGTGCCTTTCAACCATGAAAACGGTGGAATACTACGAAGAATTTGTGAATAGCAAGGGGCAAAAACGAAATCTTTGGAGAAATTTTGTTCCAGTTTTGGATGGTGAAAAGCTGGTTTATGTGGTTGGTTTCGGTACAGATCTTACCGAGTTTCGAGAGAATGAACGGAAACTATTTGAGCAAAATGAAGAGCTCAAATCGTTGAACGAGGAGTTGGATCGAATGGTGTATGGGGCTTCTCACGATTTAAGAGCACCCATCGCTACCGTTATGGGGCTCATTGAGTTATCTCAGCGCGAACAAAGCATTGATACCATTCAAGAGTACCTCAAATTCATGTCGGTCTCCCTTCAGAAATTGGAGCGTTTCATTCAAGATCTTACCAATTATTCCAGAAATCGAAGGTTGGCATTGGAACTGGAGAAAATTTCCGTTCAAGAATTGGCAGAGAATGTATTTAAAATGGTCCTTCCCGTAGATGTCGAAAACTTTCAACTCGAATTCGTTGACCTTTCGGAAGTGCCTTTTGTATCCGATAAACGACGAATGGATATTGTTTTCAATAACCTCATCAGCAATGCGATCAAATACCGAAATAGAAATGCTGCTCATGTTTCCCGTTTGAACATCACATGGAAGGTAACCCAGCAAGAAGCAACGTTGGTTTTTGAAGATAACGGCAAAGGCATTTCCTCCGAACACCTGAACAAGGTGTTTCAAATGTTTTACCGTGCGCATCCCGATTTACCGGGAACGGGGATCGGTTTGTTTATTGTTTCCGAAACGATTCGTTTCCTCAATGGAAGCATTCATGTGGAATCGGAAGAAGGACGTTGGACCCGATTTACCATTCGAATTCCCAATCACGTTTAAATCCACCATGCCTTTTTCCCTTTAAGGTAAAGGGTAAACAACCACCACAATTGGTCGGGCTTGTGTTTTAAATTCAGGTATTCGTGCTTCCGATGAACCAAGCATCCGCTTCCAGAAAGGGCGGTGTTTTCGGTGGTTGGGCGTTCCAATGCCCATAGTAGCGATTGGAAAACCACATTCTTCCCGGCCCATCGCCACGCTTCGATCCACGTTGTAGCGCGGTTGTTCAGTTCCAAAAATTCAAATCCGTTTTCCGTTTCTAAAAATTCAATTTCAAACAATCCTTTCACCGGTAACTGTTCCAGAATTTGAGCAGATAATTGAAGAATTTCCTCATTTTCCAAAACTTCTACCGTTGAAAAAACCGTGTGATCATCGGGGTAGCAGCGCCGGCGAAAAGCCGAAAATTGTTCAATTCCGTTATCACCACGAAAACCCACCACTGCAGCAACTTTAGCTCCTTCTTTCCATGGCTCTACCAAATCGGTTCCCTGAAATTTATTGCGATTTTTCTCCCAATCCTCGCTGTTTTTAAGAAGATAAAAGCGTTCATCGGACCGTCCCAATTCCATTTTATTGGAAGGCTTCACCACCAACGGAAACGAGAAATCTTCCCTTATGAATTCGGCAACCAATTGAAAAGGCACGGTTGGAATTCCAGCGCTTTGCACTGTTTCTCTTTGATGGTGCTTGAACAAAGACTGATTCGCCGTTTGGGGATCGAAAGTTAAGCGGATGGCATTGGGATCCTTTTCTTTCCATTTCCTTGCCTCTTCCCAATGCTTTTCATTTAAGGTAAATAAGATCCACGGTTTGGGGTGAAGGCGCTCGTCGAAATCGGCGATGGAAAGTTGGCTCATTCTTCCAACTCGTTTCCGAATAACCGTTATTTGGGATGCCGCAACTCCGGCATCGATCAGGGCTTTGGCGATGGAAAATCCCGGCAAATTATCGTCCATGATAACCACCGTTCCTTCAAATTCGAAATGCAATTTTTGAGCAAATGCGATGTAATTCTCCAGCCCAAATCGATGTTGGGCAGCCATTTGAATGGCATGACGATTTTCCAGTGGTTGGTTTTGCAATTCGTGTATTTTCGAAAGCCAAACATCAGGAAGAAATGGAGACACAGAAAGTACTTGGGCGTTCGGAATTTCTTTGGAGCCGCCTACATCGCTGAGGAGCAAGGGAATGCCAGCTTGGGCGGCCTCAACGGCCGAAAGTGGAAGTCCTTCGGAATCGCTTACGTTTAAAAATAAATCGAAGTGTTCGTTTTGAAGAACATCCAAAATTTCACGTTGCCGCATTCTTCCCCGAAAATTTACCGAAACGTTAGGCGGCAATGCCTTACAGCGTTTTTCCAACTCTGCTAACGCTTGCCCTTCCCCTCCAATGTGCGTCCAAACGGTTAGTTCTTCTACCTTCGAAAGCAATTTCAGGATTCGTTCCAACCGTTTCACCGGTTGCAGGGTAGAAACCGATAACCAACGTTTCTCTTTACCGGGTGAATAAAACAAATTCAGCGGAGTACCTCCGTGGTAAGCCGTTTCAATTTTCCAGGAATATCTGGGATAATGCGATTTTAAATGCTCGCTTCCGTGCTCGGAAACGGGGAAAACTCGGGTGGCGAGCTCCAAGCTTACCGCTTGAAATTTCCGTTGAAGGGCAGTCATTCGTTCGCGGTACAAATCGGCCCCATTGGCCCGATAAAACAATGAAGGAAACACCTTCAATTCCTGAAGGTATTCTTTGATGATGGATAAAGTTGGTCCCCAAGGGGTCATCCAGGGGGAATAAAGGATGGTTTCCGATGAAATGTTCAAATCGTACATCAGCCGCTCTGCATGAATTCTTGCTGCTCTCCATTTTCGAGCAAAAGCCGGATTCCATTGATCCAATGGTCCAATTTCTGGAATTCTTTTCAGAATGTTTTGGGATGCTTGGAAGGTGGAGCAGGTTTTAGGAGAATTCCAAGTTCGGGTAGATTTTTCAAACCAATGAACTTGGGCATTTGGGGGGATGGATCTCTCACCTTCTTCTTTGAAGAAAGGAATGATGATGATTTGTTCGAAATGGGGTGCGAGTTGGAAAATTTCGGGTTCTGCCAGCGGTTCACGTTGACCGAAGGGGAAATATTGGCAGAAATAGTAAAGTGTTTTCACGGATGGAAAACTAAGGTAGGAGAGAAATCGTTTCTTTGAGTTCGGTAGCCCAGCGGTAAACGGTTTCCAATTGCTCGGCTTTGGATAGGTCTGAATTGTCGAGAACCCGGGCATCGTGGCATTGAATCAACGGATTTTCTTCCCGGGTAGAGTCGATATGATCGCGGTGAGCCAAATTTTCTACAACTTTTTCCATGCTTTCTGGGGTTCCTTTTTCCACCAATTCATCGAAACGGCGTTGGGCACGAATCTCGGGACGAGCGGTGAGGAAAATTTTCAATTCAGCATCGGGGAAAACGTTGCTTCCAATATCACGCCCATCCATCACAATTCCGCGTTTTTTTCCCGCTTTTCGTTGAAGCGCCACCATTTCTCTTCTTACCGATTTCAGGGCAGCCACTTCGCTCACCAAGTTAGAAATTTCCATTTTTCGAATGGTTTGTTCCACGTTTTCTCCGTTTAACCAGGTTTCGTTGGCTTTGGTTTCGGGATTTCGGTGGAATTCTACATGGATGTTTTTCAATGCAGCCTCAATGGCTTCGGGTTCATCCAATGAAATGTTATGTTGAAGAAAGTAGAGGGTAACGGCCCGGTACATGGCTCCCGAATCTACATAACTGTAATGCAACTTCTTGGCTAAATCTTTGGCCAGGGTGCTTTTCCCGCAAGCGCTAAACCCATCGAGGGCAATGATGATCCGTTTCATCCGAATACGTCAGATAGGGTAGTGGCGGTAGAAACGGTTTTTCCGTTTTCATTGGTTGAAAGGATCGCGGCTTCGTTTTTAGCATCGTGTTCGAAAAACAAAATCCAATCTTCTTGAATCGCTTTTTCAATCAACGATTGGCGTTCCTTCATCGTATCGAGCGGACGAACATCGTACGCCATCACCCAAGCCGGATTGATGTGGTCGATGGATGGCATAAGATCGGCAAGGTAGATAACTTTACGGCCATTCATTTCAATCAAAGGAAGAATCATTTGCTCGGTATGTCCGTTTACGGTGAGAAAATCTACCCCTTCAAAGTTCAGGGTAGAAGCATTTTCGATGAGATTGAGCTGGCCTGATGCTTGAATGGGGTCGAAATTTTCGGTTAAAAAGGAAGCTTTTTCTCGTGGATTGGGTTGGTGAGATGTTTCCCATTGCCCTTTGGAAACCCAATATTGCGCTTGTGGGAAGGCAATGGAATGGGTGCCATCTTTTTCCAGATTAACGGCTCCTCCGCAATGGTCGAAATGCAAATGGGTGAGCAAAACATCGGTAACATCGGATGGGTGAAACCCGTGTTGCTTCAGCGAATTTTCAAGGGTATCCTCGCGGTTGGGCTGGTAAAAACTGAAGAATTTCTCGGTTTGTTTGCTGCCCAATCCGGTATCAACCAGCATCAACCGGTTTCCGTTTTCAATGAGCAAACAACGCATGGCCCAGGTGCACAAATTGTTTTCATCGGCAGGATTGTGGCGGTTCCAAAGCGTTTTCGGTACAACACCGAACATGGCTCCACCGTCCAACTTGAAGGTTCCGGTTGAAATGGGATACAATTTCATTCAACAAAAATACAAACGGTTGAGCGGGTTATTCCCTACTTTTGCAGAAAATTACCACCATGTTTACAGGGATTGTGGAAGCCATGGGCACCGTTGTGGGCCGATTGGAAAATGAACAGAATGTCGATTTTTGGATTGAATCCTCCTTTTCATCCGAGTTGAAAATCGACCAATCGGTTTCGCACAATGGAGCTTGCCTCACCGTGGTGGAGGTGAAGGGAAGTGCGCACCGGGTAACGGCCATTCACGAAACGTTGTTGAAAACCAACTTGGGCGATTGGGCCGTTGGCACGATGGTGAATTTGGAACGTTGCCTGAGAATGGGCGATCGGTTGGACGGGCATTGGGTTCAAGGGCACGTGGACGGTTTGGGTACCTGTGTGGAAGTGAACGATGACGGCGGCAGTTGGCGCTTTCGATTTGAACACGAGAACAAGCCCGAAATGATGACGGTACCCAAAGGAAGCATTACCGTTAACGGAGTTAGTTTAACCGTGGTTGATTCGACCCCTCAAGGATTTTCGGTGGCCATTATTCCGTACACCTATGAACATACCAATTTTAAGAATTTGGCGGCGGGAGATTCCGTTAATTTAGAATTCGATATTCTCGGAAAATACCTGCAAAGGATGATGATGAAATAAAAAAAGCTCCCGAAGAAATTCGGGAGCTTTTTGTTTAATGTTGAACCACAACTTTTCGAACCTCAGTTCCCATTTTCAACCAATAGATTCCGTTTGGCAATTGGGCGGTAGAAACCGAAAATTGCAACGCTCCTTGGGTGGGGATGGTCATGATTTTCTGTCCGGCCAAGTTGAACCATTCCATCTGATTTATCGATTTTGAAAGGACCACCAAGATTTGTTCGTTGGCTGGATTGGGATAGATTTGAGCGGGTTCTGCCTTTTCTTCTTCATTGCCCAAAGGAATTCCCCAGCATTGACCGGGAATATTGGCGTCTAACCAATTCAAACGATTGGAAAGATTGCTTTTGAAATTGGCAATTTCACCGGCATAGGTGGAGGGAATTGGGCTTGGGTTAGGCCAAACATAAATCCCTAGGATGGGCCACTTGTTAAAATTACGGGTTTTGCTTGGGTTCAAAAGTGTTGCCATGGAATCTACCCAACGGTTCAGGGATGCGTTGCTCCAATAGCCAGATCTTAAGCGATCGTAACGGCAACGCAAATGGGTGGTGAATGCGGTGTCTTGCACCAATCTCGACCACCAAAACGGAACTTGCATGCCATCGTTTCCGCATACTAAGTTGAAATTGTAAGCCCAACCGGTGAGGTTATCTCCACCACAATAATCAGCATTTCGGTAAGCAATGTCGTAATCCCACACAGGGCCCATTACGATTTTACCTTTTTTATTGGTGATTTTATGTTTGTGCAAATAGGTAGAAATGCGAAGTCCATCCACGTTTTTTGCCAATTCATTGAGCAGAAAATAATCGATAAACGAGGCCTCATTGGCGAATTTTCTCCAGCCCAAAGCCGTATCCATGAAGTTTGGTCCGGCCAAAGCGCGTTCAAAGGAATCGACGTAGCGAATGAGGTATTGCTTTTGAAGAGGAGTGATGGAATCGGCATCGGGATATTCCGGTTGGAATGAAATGACCTTGTTGCTGCTGGGAGAACGAAAGGAAGAATTCCATCCGTTTCCGGAACCGCTTCCGGTGGTTTTATCAATCTTGAAAATGTAACCTCCGGTTATTTCAATGGCAGAAGTATCGGTTGCATTCAACGTAGCGATATCTACTCTAGCGTTGTTTTTCTTGATTTTCTCCATCAAAATGTAAATGCCTTGGTATTTATCATCGATGATCAACTCTACGAATTGGGTTCTTGGTGCATACCAACCCATTTTTCGTGCCATGTCGTAGGTGAACACGTTACGCAACAAGGTTTTATCGGTGTAATTCGCATTAAGGATCCAGTCGGATTCGGCTGGAAATCCTGGGAAAGCAACATCGGAATCGTTCAGGGTGACATCCCAGGTTTCAAATCCATAGCTTTTCTTGGGGAAACCTTGAGAGGATGAGCCTCGAAATTCGATGCCAATGGTTCCCTTGAATTTGGAAACAGAGCGGTAAGGATAAGTGTTTCCGCCGGTCGTATCCATCACAAATTCCATGGTTACGCGTCTTTTGGGTTCGTCAACAATGGTTTGCCCACCCGTATTGATTTTTATGATGGGCAGGTTGGAGAAGGGCAATTCGGGAATGGCTGGAGATGTTCCTGAAAACGACAGCGTCCAACTTGAAACGCTGCCAGCCACACCGGTAACCAAATCGGTCACCCAGAGTTTCCAAGTTCCATTCGGATTTTGTCCGTTATTGAAAGCTCCAAGCATTTCGAACGGACGAAACGTACCTGTGAATGGAGCGATTGCGGTTCGAATGCTATTGGGAGAGCTTCCGCGAAAGCAAGTTGATGAAAAGTTTTGGGAGGTTGGATTTCCCAAACGAGAAGCCAAGGTGATGATCGAGCCATCGGGAGCTTCCAATTTTATTTCCAAATCGTTGGCTCGAGCATGCGAAATGTTAAAGCAAATCTGTTGGATTCCGAAAGCAGAATCAATCCGATTCGCAATTCCTTGAATGGTGATGGGGAAAAAAGATGGCTGTTGGTTATCGGTAATGGCTCCTCCACCACCGGAAAAATTTTGAGCACCAAGATGCATAACGAGCAGTCCAAAAATGGCAGTGAGAAATTTTTTCATTTTGAGTTGATAATAAGTCAAAAATAACTCAAATTTGGTTACTTTTGTTTTTGTAATTAACTATTCAACATGTTTAGATTCTTTAAGTCTAAATTTTTCATTTTCATGATCATTTTTTACACCTTGGTGTGTGTTTTTTGGTTTTTATTTATTCGCTGATTTCCTTCTTCCTTTTTCAAATCGCCTTTGTATATTTGCGCTCCCAATGCCCAGATGGTGAAATTGGTAGACACGCCACTTTGAGGGGGTGGTTTCCTTACGGATGTGCAAGTTCGAGTCTTGTTCTGGGCACCAATAAAAAAGCCCTCCGAATTTCTTCGGAGGGCTTTTTTATTGTCGTTTATTTTTAGATCAATCCACGTTATCGTGTAGAAACGGATTGTGGGGACGGATGGTAATTCCCTCACCTTGAGCATTAATGGTAAAACGAGATGCCGCACTTTCTGAAGAATGTGGGGTAGGATCTAATTCAAGTCCGGTTCTTTGGTAGGCCGGTGTGCTTTCCATTTCAATCACTTGTTTCAAATCGAAATGTTGCATCATGGATAATCCACGAAGGGTATCGGCCCGGTGTTGATTTGGGGCAGATGTTGCATCGTTTCCGGGATGTACGGAACGAGTACCCATCACGCTAATGGTTTCAGAAGCTTGTTTTTCGTAAACTTTCCAGCCATGATCCTCTTCCTGTAATTCATCAGAAGAATTATTTACCTCTGTTTGAGGATGTGGGAAGGATGATGTTTCTGCCTGAGGGATATCCATTGCATCTGCTTCCGGATGAAAGAATTGTTCTGGAGTAATGGGTTCTGGTGCCGAAGCCGAGGGTGCAAATTCAAAAACGATGGTATTTTCATTTTCCACAACGGCAAGAGGTTCCTGTTTTTCGAGAGGTACCACAACTTTGTTTTCGGGAGAGGTAAAGGATTCGGGTTGGATGGTTTTGGGTGCTTCGAAAACGGGAGCAGCAACCGGATTTACGGTTACTTGCTGAACGCGTCCGCCATTCAAATCAATCACTTCCTTTTTTACAGGTTCGTTGATGTGATCGGCCAACATGTTTCCTTTTTCTCCACTGAAACCGGTAGCAATAACCGTGATTTGAACTTTGTCGCCCATGTTTGGATCAACACAAGTTCCCCAAATCAAATCGGCATTGTTGCCAGCGTAGTCTTGGATGTAATCGGTTACTTCGCTGATTTCATTCATGGTGATTTCTTTTCCACCGGATGTAATGTTCAACAACACGTAACGAGCGTCAGAAATGTCGGTATCGTTCAACAATGGAGAACGCAACGCAGCTTCCGTGGCACGAATCGCACGATCTGCTCCTTCAGCCGAACCGGTTCCCATTACAGCTTTTCCACTGTTGCGCATCACGGTTTCAACATCTTTGAAATCGACGTTGATGATTCCGCGAACGGTAATGATTTCAGCGATGGATTTTGCGGCATTGGTTAAAACCAAATCGGCATTGGCAAAAGCGTTGGAGTAGGACAACTCTCCATAAATTTCCATCACGCGGTCGTTGGAAACCACGATCAAACAATCCAAATGTTTGGCCAAAGACTTCAATCCTTCTTCGGCTTGTTTTCTTCTGCGAGGTCCTTCAAATTTGAAGGGCATGGTTACAATTCCTACGGTGAGAATTCCAGCTTTTTGGCATTCTTCTGCAATGATGGGAGCTGCACCGGTTCCGGTACCTCCACCCATTCCTGCAGCAATGAAAACCATTTTGGTTTCCGTACCAATCATGGAATTGATGTCGTTCAACGTTTCCAAAGCCGCTTGTTCTCCAACAGCAGGAATAGAGCCAGCGCCCATTCCCTCGGTTAAACTTGGGCCAAGAATTAACTTCTGAGGAATCGGACAAGCGTCCAAGTGTTGAGCATCGGTATTGCAAACCAAAAAGTCTACATCTTTGATGCCTTGTTGGAACATGGCCGAAACCGCATTACTTCCACCGCCACCAACACCAATGACTTTGATAATTTTAGGGCGAGAAGTAGGTAAATCAAACATAAAGTTATTGTTTTCCAAGTTGTTAAGTATTAAGTGGTGGACCTGTTGCGACCTTTACAAAAATCGCGATAGAACATCAATTTCAAAAGGTAACCAACGGGTTGATTATGCATATTTTTTCAACAATTTGCATTAACGATCGTTGTAGTCTTCTTCATCTTCTCCCAACATTCCTTGGATTTTTTTGAATCCGGCAAGAATCTTTTGGTAGAAGGGACCGCGTGGAGGATCATTCTTTTGGGTTTCTGAAATGGGAAGTCCTGCAACTCCCTCATCTTCAACTTGTGCCGTAAGAACGGTTCGCTTGTTTCGAATGCCTTGAAGGACCAAGCCAACCCCGGTTGCGTGCATGGGATGTTGAAGAGAACGGTCGTTTTTAGCAAGGAATTCGGCTGGTGATCCAATGCGAACGTCGAAACCGGTTTCCAATTCAAAAAGGGCTTTCAGGTTTTTCAACATGGCACCACCGCCAGTTAAAACGATTCCGCCAATTAATTTCTTTTCGTAACCGGATGCGCGAATTTCCGAATTCACCATTTGAATGATTTCCTTCATGCGCGCTTGAATGATCAACGCCAAGTTTTTCAATGCGATTTCTTTGGGCTGACGGTTTTTCAAGCCTGGAATGGAAACAAACGTGTTGTCTTTTACCATGCTAGCCAACGCATTCCCGTGATTTTCTTTCAATTTTTCGGCATTGCGCTGAAGCACATTGCAACCCATGCGAATGTCGTCGGTAATGATGTTTCCTCCAAACGGCAATACAGCCGTGTGGCGGATGATTCCATCGTGGAAAATAGCAATGTCGGTTGTACCGCCACCAATATCTACCAAAACAACTCCAGCTTCTTTTTCCTCTTCGGTTAAAACGGCATCGGAGGAAGCAAGCGGCTCAAGAATCAAATCTTGAATGCTCAACCCCGCCCGCTCAATGCAATGGTAAATCACTTGAGCCGCAGAAATGTGTCCGGTAATAACGTGGAAATTCGCTTCCAATTTAGAACCAAACATGCCAATGGGATCTTTTACGCCAATTCGCTCGTCAACGATGAATTCTTGTGGAAGGCAGTGGATAATTTCGTATCCGGGCTGCATTTGCATTTTCTTCATCTTTTCGATGAGGCCATTCACATCGGTTTCGTCGATTTCTTTGGTGTATTCAGCTCGAATGGCCATGCCGTGTTGTTGCATGGAACGAATGTGAATGCCTGCAATGCCTACGTTTACTTTTTTGATGTTCACTTTGGATTCCTCAGAAGCCATAGCTACAGCCTTCTTGATGGATTCCACGGTGTCTTTGATGTTTTGCACTTCTCCGCGTTTAACACCAAGCGATTCCGCTTTTCCGACTCCTAAAATTTCCAGTTTGCCGTGTTCGTTTTCACGTCCCACCAAGCAAAGAATTTTGGTGGTACCAATGTCAAGGCCAACAACCAATTCGCTTTTGTTTTTCATAGGTTTATTTTTTTTGATTTTTATTTTTCGATTTCTTTTTGTCGTTCTTTTTGGTGGATTCTTTTCCTTTTTTGGATGAATCTTTTTTTGATTTTTTGGACTCTTTCTTAGAATCTTTTTTGGAGGTTTTTTTCTCTTCTTTCTTCTTGGGCTTTTCTTTTTCTTTTTCCTTTTTCTCTGTTTTTTGGGAAGAAATTCGAGGTTGAGTATCGATGGAAATCGGTTCCTCCACCGGTTTCAAAACGGTATCGACGATGGGCACTTCTCCGAATCGGATTTTGCGCCCCCGCTGAAGGGCAATAACCTGATTCGAAAAGCGCAAATCAACGGCTTCGTATT
>CANHCV010000066.1 GCA_947459245.1 Bacteroidota bacterium | reverse complement strand
TATCAAGGAAACTATACTTCTTGGTTGGAACAAAAAATGAAGCGTTTGGCGCAGGAAGAAAAACAAGAATCTAAACGACAAAAGGCTCTTGAGCGTGAATTGGAGTGGGTACGAATGGCACCCAAAGCCCGTCAAGCCAAATCGAAAGCCCGTTTGTCGGCCTACGATAAAATGGCCTCAGAAGAATCACGCGAAAAAGAACAAAAATTGGAATTGTACATTCCACCGGGTCCGCGTTTGGGCGACGTGGTTTTGCAATTTGATGGCGTTTCAAAGAAATATGGCGATCGCGTATTGTTTGAAAACCTCAACTTCAATATTCCAAAAGGTGCAATTGTTGGAGTAGTAGGCCCCAATGGTATGGGGAAAACAACCCTTTTCAAAATGATCATGGATTTGGAAAATCCTGATTCAGGTGAAATTACTCGCGGAGATACCGTTTCCATTTCCTACGTAGACCAGTCGCACAAAGATTTGGATACCGAAAAATCGGTTTACGATGTGGTAAGCCAAGGACTCGATAACGTTACTGTTGGAAGCTTCGTGATGAACTCGCGTGCCTACTTGGGACGTTTCAACTTTTCGGGGAACGATCAAAGTAAAAAAGTAGGCGTACTTTCTGGTGGTGAACGAAATCGTTTGCACCTGGCCATGACGCTTAAAGAAGGTGGAAACGTATTGTTGCTGGATGAGCCCACCAACGATATCGACGTGAATACACTTCGTGCTTTGGAAGAAGGTATTGAAAACTTCGCCGGCTGCGTTGTTGTAATCTCCCACGATCGATGGTTCATCGACCGCATCGCAACCCATATTTTGGCCTACGAAGGCGATGGACAAGTTGTTTTCTTTGAAGGAAACTATTCCGATTACGAGGAATCGGCCAAAGAACGAATGGGAGAAACCAAAAAATCTCGCTTCAAAAACATCAATTGATGAAAGCATCACCACAATCACTGAAAAAGGCGGAGGATTTGTTGCAACATTGCGGTTTGAAGGTTCGGTATGAAAAAGGCACCTTCCAATCGGGCTACTGCATCATCCATCAGTCCAAAGTGGTTGTGGTGAATAAATTTTTACCCATCGAAGGAAAGTTCAATTCTTTGCTTGAGATCTTTTTTCAGTTGAATATTCCTTTGGAGGAGATTCCTGAATCCGATCGAAAGTGGGTTGAACCGTTCAAACAAGCCCAAATTTCTTTTTGATGGAGCGGATTTCGGTCAAAACCGTTTTCTGGTTCCTGGTGATTTACCTCATTTCTTCCTTGTTGTGGTGGACCTATGAGCACCTGCATTCCAATGAAATGATGTTTGAACTTCAAAAAGAGCAACTTCAGTTGCAGTGGAAGTTCGAAACGAATAACGGAAATCACCCATCTCCGCTTTTGTGGAAGGAAAAAGAAGTTGAAATTGAAGAGCGGAGAATCAGAAGAACGATCATGTTCATTACCGAAGGGGTGGTTTTCCTCGGATTTTTATTGTGGGGAATTTTTCACCTCGCCAACAGTTTCGTACAAAGCATCGCCCTCAAAAGAAGACAAAATAACTTCCTTTTGAGTGTTACACATGAATTTAAAACCCCACTTGCGGGCATCAAACTCCTCAATCAAACGCTGTTAAAACGCGAATTGCAACCCGATCTTCAACGCGAATTGCTCCTTAAATCGAACCATGAAGTGGCTCGTCTTTCCACCTTAATTGATCAGGTACTGGAAGCTGCTCGTTTGGATGCATCGTTCCAATTGGAAAAAGAGAGAATCAATTTGAGTACCATTGTGGCTGAAACCATTGAAGGTTTCTCGGAAAGATTTGAAGAAGGTGAATTCGAAATGGAGAAAAAAATTCAAGCTGGAATTTTCATTCAAGGAAATGAATTGGCCATCCGATCCATTCTTTCAAATCTTCTCGATAATGCCATGAAGTACGGTGGTGATGAGAAGTTTGTTGGAATTTCGCTGGAAACCATGGGAGATCATTGCTTGTTGAAGATTTTTGATAAAGGAATTGGAATTTCTGAAGATGAAAAAGAGAAGTTGTTTCAAATGTTTTATCGGATTGGTTCTGAGGAAACTAGGTCAACTCAGGGTACCGGTTTAGGCTTGTTCCTCGTTCATCGTTTGGTAAAATTTTTAGGAGGTTCTGTCGAAGTACGCAACAATTCACCAAAAGGAAGCATCTTTGAGATACGACTCCCTAAAGTCTAATCGATGCGCACCCGAATTTTATTAGTTGAAGACGAAACAACGCTTCGCGAAACCATCAAACTTAACCTCGAATTGGAAGGGTATGTGGTTCGTGCCGCGGCTAACGCCACGGAGGCGTTTCAGTATTTCCAAGAGGAACGATTCAACCTCATCATTCTGGACGTGATGATGCCCGGGATGAGCGGATTAGATTTGAGTGAAAGAATACGTCTCGAAAATAGGGAAATTCCTATCTTGTTTCTATCAGCAAAGGGTACTGCCGAGGATCGGGTAAAAGGATTAAAAGCAGGGGGAAACGACTATTTGGCCAAACCTTTCAATTTGGAAGAGCTTCTTCTTCGAGTTGGAATTTTGGTTCGTACTTCCCTACAAGGGCAGGAGAAAAAAGCAGAAATCCACGAATTTCATTTTGGCTCCAATTTTGTGAATTTTCAAACCATGGAGGCCCAAACTTCCAATGGTCCCATTCAACTCACCAAACGGGAATCCAGATTGCTCCAATTGTTGGTTGATAAGAAAAATCAGGTGGTATCTCGCGAAGAAATCTTGGAGAAGGTTTGGGGTTACGATGTTTTTCCGAGCACCCGTACCATCGATAACTTCATTTTAAGTTTCCGGAAATACTTTGAAGAAAATCCGAGAGAGCCCCAATTTTTCCATTCTGTTCGGGGCGTTGGTTACCGTTTCAACGAATAGAAAAAATTAGGGCCGCCCCATCCCGGAGCAGCCCACTCGTTGTATCTAACCCTTGTTCAGGGGGTTATTCAGAAATTTGCAACTTGGCCATTCGAATCGAGCGGCCGGTTGAGATTTGTACCAAATACATTCCAGCTGGAAGATGATTCCAATCAAAACTTTCGGTACTGTTGCCATTTAAAGCAATTTTTTCCAATACTTGAACTTTACCCATCATGTCGATCACTTGAATGGTCGCTCCATTTCCTTGATTGGCTTCAAATTGAATGAAAACCTGACCCTGGGTAGGATTGGGGTAAATTTGTATGGCTGTAGCTTCCAAAGAAGGAGTTCCCATGGGAGAATTCAAAGCTGGGCGATAATCGGGATTGGTGAAATCATAAGGACGTACCATCAAATTTCCATTTGCCTTTAAAGTATCATTGCGTTGCCCGATGTATCCAAGGATGTCGAAGGTTCTTCCTGAAGCAACTTCACCAGCACGGGTGCGGTAGTTAGCAACAATGTTATTTTGGAATAACAAGGAAGTATCGGGGCTATTGGCTAGTGCGTTGTTTTCACATGCTACACCGTCCAACATGAATCCGGTTGCCCAATCAGAAACTACGGAATTAACGATTTTCAACGCAGAATTTCTACGAATACGAACACCGCGGCGGAAAGCTGGATGAACGGTTGATGCGTTGTTGCCGCGGAAAGGACCAATCATGGTAAAGTTGGAAAAAGTAGCGCTGGTCCTTGGGAACAGATAAGATCCGTTGGCATCGTTGTCTGATTCGAATCCTTCTGAGGTAGAAGCTCCAGATGGCAGTGAATACGATGGATCTGCAATTTGTGGGTCGCGAACCGACAAACCAAACTGAACTTTTCCGCTGTAACCAAAATCGGTATCGAAATCGTCGTCCAAGTTGCGGTAAGAAACCAAATACTTCGCGTTAACGGTTCCTCCGTACCACTCGAAAGCGTCATCGTTCACGTAGGAAACTTGAATGTGATCAATTTGAGTTCCTGAACCAACAGCACCCATGGTTAATCCATTGATTTCTTTGTTTTGAGCGAAAACGTAGCCACCGTATTCAATGCGCACGTAGCTCAAAATTCCGCCGTTGTCCAAATCATCATTTCCACCGTACATGTGCTCATTTACGGCTGCTAGTCCTTCGATGAAACCAAATCCTTGATTCATACGAGCTTTCCCCAAAAGAATGACTCCACCCCAATCGCCAAGCGTTCTGCTTCCGATGGGTTGATTGGATGTAAATACGATGGGATTGCTGGCAGTTCCTTGGGCCATGATTTTTCCACCTCTTTTGATCAACAAACTGCTGTTTGCAACCGAATTGTCGCCTCGAATGATGGTTCCTGGTTGAATGGTTAGGGTTACCAAAGAATCTACATAAACAATTCCAGATAACTTGTAAACCTGGTTGGATGTCCAAGTAGTGTTGGCAGTAATGCTTCCACTAACGGTAACGGTCGTTGCGGGATAATTGGTAGAATCTGGATTCCAATTGCACCATCCGTCGGTCCACATGGCCGTGGGTGAAGGTGCAAATGCTCCTTTGTAAGAAGTTGGATCGAAAAATTGTGCTTGGGTTGACAGCGTTGCAAACAGCAACGCAGCCAAGAAAGTAATTTTGTTCATAAACGCTTTTTTGTTGATGCAAAAATTGAATTTTTACGTGGCGTTTATGTAAAGCCAAATTTAATGTTCGGCCAAATTAAGGTTAACTTAGTGTAAACAACCGCACTTTTATGTTTCGTGCTGTTTCGAGAGGTGCAAAATGGGCGATGCTTTCAACCAGCATTCATCGTATTCTTCTTCTGGTTCGCTTAAAAAAGTAATTGCTCCTCCCACCCCCATGTTTGCTTTTCCGGTTGCTCGTTCTACCACCAAACTTCGAATGACCACATTGAAATCAAAATCCCCATCGGGCTGAATGTAACCAATGCTTCCGCTGTACAATCCTCTTGAAAAATGTTCCACTTCATCAATGATTTCCATCACCCTTCTTTTGGGTGCACCGGTCATGCTTCCCATTGGAAAAGCATCCATCAATACATCTAATCCCGTATTTTCATCCAATAATAAACCTTGAACGGTACTGATCATTTGGTGGACCCGAGGGAAGGTGTAAACTTCTTTAAGTTCAGGAACTTCTACCGAACCAGGTTGGCAAAATTTAGCCAAATCGTTCCGCATCAAATCAACAATCATGATGTGTTCGGCGTTTTCTTTTTCACTTCCTCGTAACTCAGCCACCAATGTTTCATCGGAAATTTCGCACCTCCGCCGTGTTCCTTTGATGGGTTGAGAAATCACTTGGTTGCCTTTTTTTCGCAAATACCTTTCTGGACTTGCTCCCATGGCCCAAATCTCAGGGGTTTGGTAGAAATTGGCAAATGGCATGGGGCTTCGTTCGTGCAAGGCATAAAAAAACGACCATGGATTAAAATCGCCTTGAATGTGCCCCTGAAATGGAAAGCAATAATTCAACTCGTAACAAGCGCCATTCCGAATGTATTCTAGAATTGTTCGAAGATCGCTCAAGTAATTTTCTTTCGAAACCGCAGGAGAGAGCGAAAGCCACTCGGCGGAATAGGCGGTTGATTGGAACGCTTGTTCTTCCAGTGGTTTCCCTTTCAGCACTTGAATGATGCCATCTTTTTTCTGAACCACCCAATCTGCTCTGATCCATTGCTGAAGAGGGTAATTGGGAGTGGGGAATTGAGTTGTTAATCCGTGAAAATTATTCTTTAAATCGTAACACAAATGTCCGAAATACCAATCGGGATTTTCGGAAACGGCTTGTTGAATGCTGGTTGAAATCGGAGAATTTCCAGCTAAAAAAAGCCAATCTTGGGTATGGTAATCGATGGGTTGGGGGAGGGAAGATTCGGAAGATAAAAAAAACGATTGGTAGGGGAATTCTTTAGCTTGAATTTCAAAGGCCAACCAATCGTTTTTCCGAATTTCCATGGGCAATTAACGAAGGATGGTTTGTTCCCGATCGGGTCCTACCGAAACGATGGAAATGGGAACTCCAGTTTCTGCTTCAATAAAACGAATGTAATCGGTGAGTTCTTTGGGGAATTCCGACTCTTTTCGGATGCTGGTGAGGTCGCTTTTCCAACCCGATAGCTTGGTGTAAACGGGCTTTGCATCTTCTAAATACAAAGGGATTTCGTTGGTGGTTGATTCCCCAACTTGGTATCCGGTGCAAACCAAGATGTCGTCGAAAATACTCAAAACATCGGCTTTCATCATGATGAGTTGGGTAACACCGTTGATGCGAATGGCATATTTCAGAGCTGGTAAATCCAACCAACCGCATCGACGTGCACGGCCGGTGGTCGATCCAAATTCCCGACCTTCTTTGCGCATGGCTTCGCCCACTTCGTCGTTCAATTCGGTAGGGAATGGACCGCTGCCAACGCGGGTGCAATAGGCTTTGAAAATTCCCATCACTTCTCCAATGCGATTCGGAGCAACGCCCAAGCCGGTGCAAGCACCCGCTGTAACCGTATTCGAAGAGGTTACAAAAGGATAAGTCCCAAAGTCGATGTCTAACATGGTTCCTTGTGCACCTTCTGCCAGGACGGATTCATTGTTTTTCAGTGCGGTATCGATTTCCAAAGAGGAGTCAACCACGGGAAACTGCTTCAAAAAGTGAACGGCATCCCACCAGGCATTTTCGTTCAATTCTATGTTTGGAACTTCGTTGAATGCCTGCAAAAATTCGTGGTGTTTTTGCTTCAAACGACCGTAGCGCTCTTGCGCATCTGCCTGAAACAAATCCCCAAAACGCAATCCATTACGCCCGGTTTTGTCCATGTAAGTTGGGCCAATGCCTTTCAGCGTAGAGCCAATTTTATCTTTCCCTTTGGCATGTTCCGAAGCGGCATCCAGCAAACGATGGGTGGGTAAAATCAAATGAGCACTTCGCGAGATGCGTAGTTTAGAGCGAACATCTACTCCAGAAGCTTCAAGCTGGTTGATTTCTTTTTGAAGAATGATGGGGTCGATCACCACGCCATTCCCGATGATGTTTAAGGTGTTTTCTCTAAAAATTCCGCTGGGAATGGTGTGTAAAACGTATTTCTGCTGGTTGAATTCCAATGTGTGCCCAGCATTGGGTCCTCCCTGAAAACGAGAAACAATTTTGTAGTTGGGCGTGATAACGTCAACAATTTTTCCTTTTCCTTCGTCGCCCCATTGCAACCCGAGAAGTACGTCAACTTTTTTCATGAAATTAGGAGTTCAGGGGTTCGAAGCCCTGGTTAGATTTATTTTTTTCGTAATGTTCGCAAGTGCCCGAATTCTGAAATGCTTGGCAACTGGCATACAAGTTTAAGCTGTGGTGTTTTACATCCATTCCGAACAAATCACCCATATCGGTTCGTGTTTCTTGGATTCGAGGATCACAGAATTCGGTTACTCGGCTACAATCCAAGCAAATCAAATGGTCGTGTTGTTTGAATCCATAGGATCCTTCAAACTGCGCCATGTTTTTTCCAAATTGATGTTTGGTAAGAAGATCGCAAGCAAGCAACAAATCCAAGGTGTTGTAAACGGTGGCCCGTGAAACCCGATAATTTCTGGCTTTCATCTTTTCGTACAAGCCCTCAACGTCGAAATGTTCTTTCAACGAATAAATTTCATCGAGTATAGCAAAGCGTTCGGGAGTTTTTCGGTGCCCGTTTTCCTCTAAATATTGGGTGAAAATCTTTTTAACGGTATCTTTTACCGATTCAGACATGCATCTGGAATTGAAAATCAAAAGTACAAAAAAAATCCCACCCGAAAGGGAAGGATGTTATTGACTTTTCAACGAATGTGGAAAGTGGGGTTAGAACCAAAGCATCACTGCGGCCATGACCACCATGATGGAATCTTCAATGATGGTTACTTTGGTCATGGGAAGATTAAAAACGGTTCCCAAGCAGGCACAAATGATTTTCTTTTTATTCATCACCGATTGGATGACGCCCACCAAGCCTGTTCCCATGACGAGTAGGGTTAGCGCGTGAGGCAACCAACTCAGCGACGATGTTTCAGCAGGGAATAAGTCGAATAGATACGTTATTCCTAATCCTAATTCCACGAATGGATAGATCCACGCCCATCCCGGAATGCTGAGGGCCATGGGGTCGTACATTTTAAAACTGCGAACAAAGCCCGCAAGGTTCAAAAATTTGAAAAAAGAGAAAACAACAAAAAAACCGCCCATAAAATAGCCCATCAATTCCATCCCATCTTTCTCCCATTTTAAGGCGGGAAGAACCACGGTGAAGGTCAATAAAAACAACGCTATCAAGATCAATGGCCAGAAAGAGGTTGATTTTTCTTCCTCTCTTTCAAAGCTTTGAGCCGAGGAATCACCTGAATTTTCACCCAAGGGAGGGTGGATGGTGAATTTCGACGGAATCCATGCGTTCAAATCCGCTAAACTGGGCGGTTCTTTTCCCAACAGTCCAAGAACCGGAGGCATCAAAGAAACTTGAACTTGATCCTTCCCCAATCGAGGAGATAGTGCGTTGTAAATGTCGTTCACGCAGGTCATGCAAGTCATTCCTGAAATGGGATAGATGTTCATAGTTGATTTTGAACGTTGTTTGATGTTAAATGGTTCTCAAAGGAAAGGTGGAAAAGTTTTAGATGAAATGATATTCCTCAGCTTTTCAGAAAAGGGGAAGGTTTTACTCAAGAGGTTCACCCGTTTTTAAATGTTTGTAAACGGATCAATCATTGACAATGAAATGGAAAAAATTTAGCTTTGTGCAGCTTGGCGAAGTGGCGGAAATCAAAGCACAAATGTTCAGTTTTGTACAAAAGTTTAATCGAAGAACTGCCGTTGAATTTAGCACTGAACCCGCCATTTTGCCAAACTGCAGTTATCGGTTCGCCCTTTATTCATTCGGTTTGTTTGTCTATTTTGTTATGTCCAAAACTTCGTTTATTTTATACAAGTTTGGCAAGTTTTGTGATTTAATTCTAAATTGACTTCGCTTCTTAATTTTTGGTTTTGTTGAAGCGTTTTCCATTTTAATTCCTGGGTCGTAATAAATATTTCCGTTTGCCATTTGTCCAAGGAATAATTGAAAATCCGTTCCTGACCCTAAGATTATATTGTTTCCGTATTTGTATTGTCTTTCGTTTACGGTTTCAGAAAGTGAAGGAACATAACAAGCTTGATTATGTTTTCTGTTCCAATGCAAAAGCATAGAAGCGAAACTCCAAGAAGCTGTTTCATTTCCGTGAGTGTCAACTAATGAAATTCGTCCGTTCGTGTTTCTGATTTTGCCACTTTCTGCGTCAAAACCAATTAACTGCATTTCCAAATTTGTCAACGGATGTCGAACACCTGTTTTATGAACTCCGCCAAAATTTATTCGGTCTTCTCTGCCTGTTTTGTCTGCATAACCATATTGCCTTAAAAACGCTTCTGCTCCATCTGTTCGGTAAATTCCGTCTGTTGGTTCGGGTGTCATTAAAGTTATAATTGCAGAGTTTACTCTTGCAAAATTAGCAACGCCAAACTGCTTTACTTCCCAACCTAAAAAATCAGGTTCTGAATAACCGTTTGGTGTAATTCCTAATTCGGCTTCCAATGTGTAACCACCACAATTTGGGGCTTCACAAGCCATAAGATTTCCAAATCTGTCAAGTCGTTTTGATTTAATCCAACCTAATTGATGAATGCGAAGCAACTCATTAATTAAGTCGGCTTTATTGTTTGCCACTTGTGGCAATTCAATAACTTTAAAAACTCCGTGGTCAGAAATGTTTTGTTGGTTCGCAAATTCATTAGCAATTTCAGAATTTGGGTCTGCAACGTAACCTAAAATAGTTCCGTTTTTGGCAACTGAAAAGAACAAAAGTCTATCAGCAAGTCTTTGGGTCATTAATGCCGAAGGTGGATTTTGACACTTTTGTAAGAAGCCTGAAAATCTAACTTCTGGATATTTAGGATAGAGTATAAGTTGAGCGTTTGGTGCAGGATACAAATTTCCATCTTCCGAAATCCAAGAAAAATTTATTGAGGCTTTAAAACGTTCTTTATTCCAATCCCCAGCTTCTTCATTTTTGATTTCAGAGATTGGTAAAATGTTTAGAATTTCAAAACTACCACCGAAGTAAACTTGATTTTTTGAATTGTCGTTTGGCGAAAGTTTTTTGATGTAAATTTTTGTGCAACCGTTATCAATGAACAGCGACTTTACATTTTGTAGGTTCATTGATTTTCAAAATTTCTTTTATTATATTCTTTCCAACGGCTTGAATTAAAGGTGTTACAACAGAATTGCCAAATTGTTTATAGGCTTGATTGTCAGAAACAGGAATGATAAAACTATCAGGAAACCCTTGTAGTCTTGCACATTCTCTTGGTGTCAAACGTCTTGGATTTAAGCCGTCTTGTGGTATTAAAATTTCCGCTCCGTCTTTGTAATATCTTGCACTCATTGTTCTTGAAATACCATCCAAGTTAGTCAGTCCAAAACCAAATCCATTTCCTTTTGCTTTATGCTTTTTAGCATAATCTTGCAAGTAATTCCAAAGTTTGTCCGACAAAGTATATTTTGGGTCAACTTCTTCTTCTAAAATATCTCGAATGGCAAATTTTGTATCTCCCATTTTAGGAAATTCAAAGGTTTCTTCGCCTTTAAAAACGTTGTTGTTAAAGCCTACAATTATTATTCTTTCTCGGTGTTGTGGCACAAAATGTTGTCCATCCAAAACTTTGAAATGAATAGAATAACCCAATTCTTTTAAGGTTTCTTTTATGATTGTAAATGTTTTCCCTTTGTCGTGAGAAACAAGATTTTTTACGTTTTCCAACATAAATGCCTTTGGCATTTTATGTTTTATAATTCTTGCAACGTCAAAAAATAATGTGCCTTGTGTTTCGTCTAAAAAGCCGTGGGCTCTGCCCAAGGCATTTTTTTTTGAAACACCGGCAATTGAAAATGGCTGACAAGGAAAACCACCTAATAAAATATCGTGGTCTGGAATTTCCGTTTCTGAAATTTTTGTGATGTCGCCAAAAGGAACTTCTCCAAAATTCGCATCATATGTTTTTTTAGAGTAGGTGTCCCACTCACTTGTAAAAACACACTTTCCACCAAGATTTTGAAAAGCTAATCTAATCCCACCAATTCCTGCGAATAAGTCAATGAACTTGAACTTTGGTGTCGTTGGTGGTGGAAATGGGATGTCCCATTTTATGGGTAAATAATATTGAAAATCAGGTTCTTCAACAATGCTTAATTTATCGTGTAAGTCTATTAAATAAGTTGTTGCAGTCGGTTTATAGTATTGAGAAACACCATTTTTATGGTTCTGGAAAAAGTGCGTCAAATGAGCCAAGTCGTTATTTTCCGTCTTGGTAATCTCTAATTTGAGTTTGTTTTTTATGTCTGAATACTTTTTGCTCATTGGTGTCGCAAGTTCGTGATTTTTTTTCAATTGAGCTTGGATATCCAGTCGAAAGTTTTAACAAATTTCAGTTTCATTTTGTCAGTCGATGTTTAGCACTGTCGTTCAATAGGGTGACCGATAGCTTTGTGCTATGGGCGTTCCCTGAGCTTGTCGAAGGGAGGTCCCGAAGCATTTCGGGATAAAATACGTGGTCCTTGAGCTCGTCGAAAGGTGGCGGCCCCCTGGGGAAAAATCATTTTTTTTGCCATTCAAAACAAAACGAAGGTGCTTTCCAGCTTTTCAATAGATCCATTTAGACGGACTATGAAAAAGGTATCTAAATAAAAAGGCAACCCTCGGGTTGCCTTTTTTAAACCTTATACCATCAGCAGCATGCGTGCTGGATCTTCCAAGAGTTCTTTAACGCGAACCAAGAAGCTCACGCTTTCTTTTCC
>CANHCV010000065.1 GCA_947459245.1 Bacteroidota bacterium | reverse complement strand
CTCTTCGAAACCATTACTGGAAATCAGTTTATTCCTGCGTCACAGGAAAATTTATACCAAGATATTGAACAATCCATTTTAACCTTTTTAAAAACAGAAGCATGAAATTCTCCATCGATAAACATGAAAAGTATGCGGTTTTAACGCTCGAAGAAGAAACGCTTGATACCCGTTTTGCTCCCAATTTGAAAAGTGAATTGGTTTTGTTGAACTCGACTGGTTTTCGCAACATCATTTTAGATATTCATCAGGTTAATTTTGCGGATAGCTCTGGATTAAGTGCCATGTTGGTGGGAAATCGTTTGTGTCAAGGTTCCAATGGAACGTTTGTGGTTGCTCGTTCCTCAGACAATGTAAAAAAGTTGATTGAAATTTCTCAGTTGCAAGATGTTTTGGAAATGATTCCGTCTTTGGAAGAAGCCAGCGATTACATCTTCATTGAGGAAATTCAACGTGAATTAGGCGCTGAAGGAGAGTAAATTGAATTACCCGAAGTTCGAGGTAACCATTATTGGGTGCGGCAGTGCAACACCTGGAGCTGGTCGACACCCTTCAGCCCAGGCCCTCACTCATTTTCAAGATGTGTTTTTGATCGATTGCGGGGAAGGAACCCAAGATCGGCTTAAATCCTTCGATGTTAAGTGGAATCGAATCAATCAGATCTTTATTTCCCATTTGCATGGGGATCATATTTTCGGACTTCCTGGATTACTATCTACTTTTCATTTGAATCACCGAGAGCGAAAGCTTCAAATCATCACTCCAATTGGATTAAAAGAACCGCTTCAATTGTTGCTAAATACAGCAGGAGAGAAGCTTTCTTTTGAAATTGAATGGATTGAATTGAATCATGTTGGAGCATTAAAAGTTTGGGAAAACGAGCGAATTGAAGTGGTTGCCGTTCCATTGGATCACCGAATTTCTACCTACGGATACATTTTTCAAGAGAAAGAACATCCAAGAAAAATTCTGGTTGATGAGTTATCTAAGTTTCCACAGTTGAATCACCACCAACTTCGTTCCTTGAAAAAAGGTGAAAGTGTAACTTTGGAAGATGGGGTAGTGGTGCCCAATGAATGGGTCACAGAAAAACAATTGCAAACTCGATCGTATGCCTATTGGTCTGACACCCGTTTTCACGCTGAATACGCCTCCTTCTTAACAGGAATCACAGTTTTATACCACGAAGCCACGTTTCTTCATGCATTGCAAGAAAAAGCAATCATGACCTATCATTCTACGGCTAAAGAAGCAGCTGAATTGGCTCAAATTTGCGAGGTTGGAACCTTACTTGTTGGCCATTATTCTTCTCGTTATGCTTCTATTCTTGACCATGAAAAGGAGGCGAAGGAAGTTTTTCCCAATTCGATTGCAGTAGAAGAAGGACAGTCGTTTCGGATCTCCTAAAAAATGACTAAATTAGTTCGCAACAAAATGGTGTTTTGAACATCTTTTGTTTGACCAACCATTTTACCATGAAATCTATTTTTCGAGGGGCGTTTTTTATTTGCCTATTTTTAACTGTGAAGTTGAGCTTTTCTCAAGGGTACAACTTCAATCTTTCATTGAATCAAGGAAATCCTGGGCAATACGCTGGGAGCGATACCGAAACCGTTGGATGGGTAGCCTTATCAACCGGTTTGGAATCGACAAATCGGTGGTCGGTTGCACAGAATTTGCCCTTTCAGTTTTTTTATTACGGAAATCCGGTTTCAAACTTCAAGGTTTCCTTGAATGGGCAAATTTCGTTTTCGAACCCAACAGGAATTCCAGGGAATGCGAATACCAATTTGCCTTCGGCCTCCATTCCCGATAAATCCATTCTATGTTTTTGGGATGAATTTATTCCTTCTGGAACGCAAACTGATTCTTCGAAAGTTTGGATGAAGGTGGTTGGAAATCCTGGAAGTCGGCAATTGTGGATCAAATGGAATCATTTCCGAATTGGAAATCCGGCAACGACCTATGCCAGCTTCGCTGCGGTTTTGGAGGAATCAACCTACAAAGTTTATTTGGTTGACATGAATCATGCTTCGAGGAATATTACGGCAACCATTGGCTTGCAAAATAATTCCATTCAAGCTTTTCAATTTGGAACGAACTTCTTCGGATTTTTCTCCACGTCTGATGGCCCAGGAACAGCGGATAATGATTTCTATGAATTTACGCCACAACAAACCGATGATGTTGGAATTTTATCGATTGATACTCCATCTAATCCGTTTGGATCAGGACTAAATCCGGTTGTGGTTACGCTCAAGAATTTTGCACCAACCACCTTAACACGAGCAACGATTTCTTGGAGCATCAATGGCGCTGCTCAAACTCCGATTCAATGGACGGGCAGTTTAGCGCCATTGGGAACCACCTCCGTTCAGTTGGGCACTTTCGCATTTTTGGGCGGCAAAAATTATGTCATTGATGCACGAACCGATTCGCCAAACGGAGCGTTGGATACCGATACCTCCAACGATGATGCCCAACGATCGGTTTGCCCGATGATGATTGGAACTTATCGAATTGGTGGTGCTGGGGCCGATTTTGCTACGGTTCAAGGGGCCATCAATCAATTGGTTTGTGCCGGAATGGAAGGCCCCGTTGAATTGGTTCTGAATCGCGGAACAGGACCCTTTATTGAATCGGTGGTTATTCCTTCCATTCGTGGGGCTTCTGCTTTAAATCGTTTAACCTTAACCGCTGATACGATCATTGAAACCATTCGTTCCTCCAACGTTACAACCGTAAAATTGGATGGGGCTGATTATGTAACCATTCGTAACCTCACCGTTGATAACCAAAGTTCTTCCACCTTCTGTGCTTCGGTACAATTGGTGAATCGGGCCGATTTTAACATCATTGAAGATGCCATTCTTACGGGTACTTCCAACATTTCTTCCTTCTCTACCGGAATCAGTCATGGAACTTTTTACTTTACGAATCAATCTACTCCCAATAACGCTTTCAACAACATTTATCGTCGAAATCAGATTTTAGGGATGAAATACGGGATTAATTTGGTTTCTACGACTGCGGGCCCAGATTCCAATACCTTGATTTCCGAATGTTTCTTCGATAATTTTGATCGAAATGCAGTCAATTCTACCTTTCAGAAAAGTGTAACGATTGAAAAATGTGAAATTAAAACAGCGGTAGGGACTTTTTCTCAGGGGATTGTTTCCAACAGTGATGTGGATGTGACCATTATTGGCAATCGTTTTTCCAGTACCAACGGCGAATCCATCTCACTTCAAAATCTATCTTCTACTTTTGGAAGAAGGTCTTTGATTGCAAACAACATGTTTACCAGGAGCGTAAACAATTCTTTCAATGACGGACTTCGAATGATTAACTGTAACAATGTGGACCTTATTCACAACAGTTTTAGTAGTGTGAACATTTCAGGAGCGAACTTGAACATTTTCAATTCCAGCAATTACACCATCGTAAACAATTCTTTTGCATCCTATAATGCTACGGGAACGAGCACGATAGGACGTTTGGTGAACATCGGTTCGGGTTCAAATCCAACTGTTTTTAACCGAAATAATTTCCATATTGTCCCATCAACCATCAATGTTCTTCGCATCAACAATACCGATTACAATCTTTCTACCGTGATTGGTGCTGCCGGTTTCAATGCACAATCAAGGATTGGAGATCCGGGGTATTTAAATTTTCAGAATGATTTACATGCCATCACTGGGCAATTGGCCAATTGGGGCGATTCATCGGTGAGCGTAAAAACGGATTTCGACGGAGAACGTCGTCCGTTTTTGCCCAATACCTTGCACGATGTGGGATGTGATGAATACAATTTACTTCCAAATGATGTTGGCGTAACTGCCATCGTTTCTCCTTATTTCAACGGAAGAAAAAATACTTCGGAAGAGTTATCGGCAAATCAAACGATCACCGTAAAAGTGACCAATTTCGGACAAAATACTCAATCCAATATTCCGGTTCGTTTTGTCATCAATGGAGTTCTCGGACCCATTGATACCATTGCTGGTCCAATTAATCCAGGAACATCTCAAAACTACACCTTCAGTTCGAGAGCGAATTTGAATCAAGTTGGAACGTATCGGATCCGAGCCTTTACCATTTTGAACCAAGATGGCGATGTTTCCAATGACTCTACCACCGATCGAAAATTTGTTCAAGCACCCAATAATCCCATTGTCTTCCCATTTTATGAGAATTTTGAACGAATGCAAGTGGAAGCTTATGATACTTCATTTAAAGTGATGGAAGGAGCTGAAGATTTCGATTATTTAACCAATGGTAATTTTGGTAGAGGAAGAACCAATGCCGGAATTGGATATGCTAGTTCTGGGGTCTATGCTATTACTTTAGATCGGGCTTTTAATACCTTCAATGCTTCAACAGCAGTTAATTATTTGAGATTAACCAAAAATTTGTCCCAATACGATACTTCTGATTTGATCGTTTTGGATTTCGATTTCATGCACCATCAGCAAGAAAACAATCCCAACAATCGAATTTGGGTAAGAGGGAGCGATACCTCCAGCTGGGTGCAATTGGCCGATTTGTTTACGCTTCAAGGAAACGCTGGAATACATCGATTCATTCGCGGCTTGAATATTTCAAATGCATTAAAAACTGCCCGTCAAAACTTCTCGGCATCAACCCAAATTCGATTTGGACAAGAAGGATTGTACCGTAGTTTTAATCTTCAATATACAGATGGATACACTTTTGACAACATTGGAATTCGCAGAATTTTAAGGAATGAAGTTACACCAACGGCATTGGTTTCTCCAGTTACAAATTCGTGCGGTGATTCCATGGCCGTTATTCAGGTTCGAGTGAAAAACAACGGACTGGATACAGCAAGAAACATTCCCGTAAAAATTGAAATCACCGGAACTTGGAACAAAACGATCATCGATACGATTCCTGGTCCAATTCCATTCAACGATTCCATCATCTTTTATTTTGACACCTTGAATTCTTATGCCGGCGGATTTGCGAATTATCGAGTAATTACGCAATGGTCACAAGATGAATTGAAGGCAAACGACACGTTATCGGGGAACATTTTTATCAATGCGATTCCGTTGGCACCGGTTACTAATCCAACCACAACTTGTTATGGCGAACCTGCCGTTTTAACGGCTTCCGGAAATGGAGATACCTACAATTGGTACGATTCCTTTGGTAGTACCACCATCTTGTCGACATCAGATACGTTTGTAACCAATCCTTTGTTTGCCAATAAAACGTTTTACGTGGCTGGAGTAAATACCACCAAAGCCCAAGTAGGGCCTGTGAATAATGCTATTGGTCCCGGTGGAATGTTAAGTGCTTATACTTTAGATCAGCAATTCGATGTATTTAGGGAAACCGTTATTGATTCCATTGCTGTTTATACATCTTCTTCAGGAAACGTTATTGTTAACTTGAAAAACGCTTCTGGAACGGTGATTAAAACAGCAACATTCTTTGTTTCAACCCCATTTGCTAAAACCTATTTGCCTTTGAACTTCCGGGTAACTCCTGGTTCCTATTCATTGAATGCCCTTGGCTCCAATGTTACCGGATTGTACCGCAATACCAGTGGAGCAGCGAATCCCTATACCATTCCCAACTCGTTAACCATAAAGGTGCCAACTGCTGGAGGCGCTGGATTCTATTATTACTTCTACGATTGGAGAGTAACCATCATCGAATGTGAATCCGATCGAGTACCCATTTCTGTGACGGTTAATCCCAAGCCCATCGTTTCTTTAGGTCCCGATATTGATACCTGCCAAGCTGCTGCCACGATTACCTTGGATGCGGGAAATGCAACGAATAATTTTTCTTACTTCTGGTTGCCCGATTCTACCACCAATCAAACCTTTACCACCAGCCAATCGGGTACGTACATCGCTCAAGTAACGAACCCGCTAACCGGTTGTTTCCAGCGAGATACCATTCAGGTGCGCATTCTAACTCGCCCCATTCCGAATTTAGGTCCAGATACTGCAATTTGTGGAAATCGTTTGGTGCTGAATCCTAAAATAACCGGCGGCGGTGTATCGTACTTATGGAGCCCGGGAGGACAAACCTCTTCGACCTTGGCCATTGCAGCTTCGGGAACGTACACGGTTCGGACGCAGCGCAGTGCAAATTGCTTCGCAATCGATACCGTGGTTGCGCAATTGAATCCAATCCCTTCGGTATCGATTGGGAGCGACACCGCGTTTTGTGTTTCGGGAATTCTTTCTGCAAACCAACCTGCATTAAAGAAGATTTGGAGTACCGGAGATACAACGGATCAAATCGTGGTTCAACAAACAGGCAATTATTGGGTGAAGGTTTTCAATCCAACAACCCTTTGTGAAATGACCGATTCCGTGAACATTATCATTCATGCCAATCCTACGGTGAACTTGGGCTCAGATTCCTTCATCTGCGGAAGAAATTTCATCCTGAAACCACAATCACCCGATTCTAATTGGGTATATCGTTGGGGCAATGGATCATCCCAAAAACAATTGGCCATTCGAAATTCTGGAATTTACTCGCTTCAAGTTACCCAACCAGCAACGGGTTGTTCCGGAACCGATTCAGTGATGTTAACTTTGGATACCATTGACGTTTTCTTGGGCAACGATACCAACATTTGTTCCAACATCATTTTATCACCTAACTTGAATGGCACCCAATACCAATATTCTTGGATTCCAAATTTTGGAAATTCTCCTGCCGTATTTGTTTCAACTACGGGTTCGTATCAATTAACGGTTACCAATACCATTTCAGGATGTTCTGCCTCCGATACCATTCAGGTGAATTTTTATCCAACACCCATCGCGAGGTTGGGGAACGATACGGCTTTATGTGCCAATCAATTCACATTTAGAAACAAAGTAAGCAATACCAATACGCAATACCTCTGGAGTACTGGAACATCGGTTTCCGATACCCAAACGGTATTTACTTCGGGAGCCACCATCGTTACCGCTATTCATCAATTAACAGGTTGCAGCAGTAAAGACACCATGAATGTTACGTTGAATGCTACTCCAGTGGTTCAGTTGGGCCCCGATTCAAGTTACTGCGGTTCTACCACCATTACACCAAATATTTCTGCTACTGGAAATCAGTTTTTATGGAGCAATGGAAATACGGCACCTCAAATTTCTACCACATCAACCGGAACATTTTGGGTTAGAGTTACCAATGCAAGTACCGGTTGTATCGGAAGAGATACCGTTTCTGTTCGGATTAACGCTGTTCCTCAATTCAATTTAGGGAATGATACGGTTTTATGTTCGGGAACCTTAACCTTGCAGGTTACAAATCCGAATTCTTTTTCTGCTCTGTGGAATACAGGAGCATCCTCCAATGGGCTAGTGGTTCCAAGTTCGGGAACCTATTGGCTTCAGTTAACCGATACCACATCGGGCTGTTTTAAGTACGATTCCATTCAAGTGATTTACGATACCGTTCAAATTTTTGCAGGAAATGATACTTCTTATTGTGGAAATGCGGTTTTAATTCCTCAAACCCATCCAAGTAGTTTGGGCTATTTGTGGAATAGTGGTGTTTCGAACACTCCATTAACGGTAACCCAAAGCGGAAGTTACGTGGTGAGTACCCGCAATGCCTTTACAGGTTGCTCGGCTACCGATACCGTTCAAATTGGAATCAATGCATTGCCGAGCTTCTCGCTTGGAAACGACACGCTTTCTTGCGGTTCTCCCATCACCATCGGTTCGAATTTGCCATCTGCCAATAACTACGTTTGGAATGGAACGGTAACTTCTTCAACATTTACCGCAAGTGCAACCGGAATGGTTTGGGTAAAAGGAACGAATCCAACTACCGGTTGCTTCAATTTCGATACCATTCAAGTGACCATGGATACAGTATCTGTTTTTGTTGGAAACGACACCACCGTTTGCGATAGCTTTCAAATGAACGCTCAAACCAATCGAAGCGGTTATTTGCTAAATTGGACCCCTTCAGCAGCCCCATCGTTATCAAGAATGGTCACTCAAACAGGTTCGTATTATTTGCAAGTAACCAATCCTTTAACCGGTTGTTCAGCCATCGATTCAGCCTACCATACCGTTCAAGTTACACCGAAATTCAATTTGGGGAATGATACCTTCATTTGTAGCAACGATTCCCTGGTTTTATTCCCATCGGTATCTGCTTCTAATTTTTCATGGAGTAATGGAAATCCAACCCTTCGGAATGTGATTCGAGCCACGGGCAATTATTGGTTAACCGCTTCAAATGGTCAGTGTGGATTTACCGATTCCATTCAAGTAACCGTAAGCGCTGGAGTAACCGCTAATTTCATCTCTTCCTACAATGGACTTACTGCTTTTGTTGTTGCCAACAGCTTCCCCAATGCATCTTATCTGTGGGATTTTGGAGATGGAAATACGGGAACTGGTCAAAATACCTCGCACACCTATGCAAGATCCGGCTACTACCAAATTCGATTGTTGGTTAGCGATAGCTGCGATGTAGATACCATCACCAAACCGTTGTTGATCATCGCTCAGGGAACGACCACCGGAAATGACCAATGGTTGATTTATCCAAATCCTGCTAATACCGATTTATGGTTGGTTGGAAATGAAACCTTCCATGGAGAAATTCAACTTTTCGATGCTATGGGAAGAAGAGTAAATGGATTGCAATTGGAGAATCAAGGTTCCAAAATTCGAATTTCCACGGTTCAATTACCCAATGGAATTTACTGGTTGGAATGGAAGCATGAGAACCATAGAAAATCAGCAAAAGTGATCATTCAGCACTAAATTGAAAGGGCAGCCGAAAGGTTGCCCTTTTTGATTGTTTGTTTCCGCATGTATCTTTGAGAGAATGTCCAAAATTCTCTATTTGCATCAATACTTCAAAACCCCTTCGGAGGCCGGTGCATCTCGTTCCTATTTTTTGGCCAAAGCCATGGTAGAAAACGGACATCAGGTTATCCTGATTACGCAAGGAGATGAAAACAGAACATTGAACATCGATGGAGTAGAAGTGGTGATGTTAAAGAACCACTATTCCAATAAAATGGGAATTTTAGACCGCATCAAATCGTATTTCGGTTTCTATTGGTCGGCGAAACGTGCAGCGAAAAAATTTGAATTCGACCTTGTTTACGCTACATCCACACCGCTTTTGGTGGGTTGGCTTGGGAGGAAAATAGCCCGAATTAGAGGAATTGGTTATTTTTTCGAGGTGCGCGACCTTTGGCCAGATTTTCCCATTCAGGCCGGAGTTTTACCCTTTCCATTTTCTTGGATGTTACGTCGAATGGAGCGTTTGATTTACCGAGATGCTCAAAAGATCATAACATGCTCGAAAGGAATTTATGAAACCGTTATACAAAGAACAATTCCTGGAAAAGTTATTGTAGCATCCAATTTTTCGCCCTTTCCAAAAGTTGAGATCGCACCCAATGGAAAGAATTTTATTTATTTCGGCAGCCTGGGTCGATTCAATGGCATTGAACTTTGGCGCCCAATCCTGGAGCGTTGGAAAGAAATGGACGCTGGCGCCCAGTGGTACGTGGTAGGCGAAGGCGCACAAGAAACCTTGGTAACTGAACTGTCCAAAGAATTTCCATTTATTCATCTCGTGAAACCCATGCCCAGAAATGAGCTGCCCTCCTTTTTACGAGAAAAAAACATTAGGTATTCTTGGGTAACTTTTTCAAATTTACCGGTTCTTCAAACCAATTCTCCCAATAAGCTTTTCGATTCATGGCAATGGGGATTGATTCCAATCATTAATCAAGAAGGCTGGATGAAAGATTGGTGCAATGAGCAAGCAGCTGTTTTTTACGACTCACATTTACCTGAGAAAACCATCAAGAGAATTCAAGAAGTCAATCATTCTCCATCAGAATGGATGAGTTTTCAAAAGGGAACCGATCGAGCTGCAGAATTTTTTCAGGCAAACAAATCCATTTTTGAAGTCCTGAAAATCCTTCCTAATAAAACAGGTAATCTTCAAAAATGGGCCGTTATTTCAACGGTTCATCCACCCTACGATCAACGACTTTCGCAACGAATTCCAGAGCTTATTTCAGCGAAAAACATGGTTTTCTATCTAGGAAAGGGGAGGGGATTGGCCCATTTTTCTTCACCCTTCGCCCGGGTGTTCTTTTTCTACCCGTACATGCTTTTCTGGATTCTTTGGCATCGAATAAAGGGAGTTCACTTGTCAGACCCCGAATTGTTACCTTTGGGAATTTTTTTAAAAAAACTTGGATTTGAAGTCATTTGGGACGTACATGAAGATTTTGAGGAGCAGTTTTTCTTAAAGAAAGAATCGAATGCGGTCTTTTTAAAGTGGATCGCACGATGGGAAAAAAAGTTATTAAAAAGTGGTGCTAAATTAATGGTTACCGAAAAATACTATGCTGAATTAACACGCTATAAAGATTTTTCACCAACGGTTGTTCCTAATGTTCCAAGTTCTTACCCTTTTAAACAAATTGCACATCTTTTTGATGAAGAAAGTTCACATCCAAAGTTCATTTATGTAGGCATAATCAACGAACATAGAGGCATGCAGGAACTTTTTCAAGCGTGGAAAAACGTAAAATTAGAATATCCAAATGCTGAGTTGATTCTCGTTGGTCGTTCCAATCTTGATATTCCGGCAGAAATTACTCATTTAGAAGGACCATGGCTAGAAGTTGCTGGCAGCATCTCTGGAGCATGGGCAGGAATTTCCTTCATCAAAAGAACCAATCCAACGACCAATTATCCGCTTCAGTCTTACCCAACAAAAATTGGGGAATACGCAGCGTTAGGATTGCCCGTGATTTGCAATCGAACCCCAATTCATTCGGAATATCTGCAGGATACGGGTGTTTTTCTGCAAGAAATAACGGTTGAAGAAATGACTTCGGTATTCCTCCATTTCATTAGAGATAAAGAAAAGAGAGCCCAATTGAAACAAAATGCCCTCTTAAAAAGTAGTCGAATTCAAAAAAATTCGACAAATCTTTCAAAAAGTTCCGAACTTTACGAACTATGACCATCAAGCAAACAAGTTTGGTTAAAGGGTGGCAACTCTGGAACAGGGTGTTCCATTTGTTGTTGCCTTTTGAAAAAACCACTTTCATTCGTTTGCTATTCCTCAATTTGGTTTTGGGGGTATTGGAACTTTCCGGACTTCTTTCTGTACTTCCCATCGTTTTGGCTCTTAAAGATCATCGCGAATTGGAGCTCTATTCCTGGTGGACTTGGATTCGATCCATCAATCCGTTCCCCAATTTGGATGGCATGTTGTTGTTTTTATTGCTGGGTGCGATTGGGATTTATTTAATCAAAACGTGGTTCAATCTATGGCTTCAAAAATCTTTTGTTAAGTTTAGTTTGGATGTTGCAGGCAGACATTCTGAGGCCATGTTGTTGAGTATTTTGAATATCCCTTTGCTTGAATTTCAGGAATTGCCAACAGGAAAAGGATTGAGAAATGTGGTAAATATTCCTCAATTTTTTGCGAAAAATGTGTTGTTGGTGGTTTTGCAATGGGTCTCTGAAATAGCCGTCATGCTGGTTATTTTTGTTGCTCTACTCTTTTATAACCCGCTGTTATTGATTTTGTTAATTGGGACACTTGGCGTTTCTGGCATTTTATTTTATTTGGCTTATCGAAGGTATTTTTATGTAAAAGGTAAAGAAGATGACCGCCTACAAGAAGGCATCCTAAGAGATGTCATTGCCATGGTAGGCGGGATCATTGACTGGCGTTTACTCAACAAACAAGAATTTGTTGTTTCCAAAATTGCTGATAAAATCAAAAAGTCCAATCAGCTGAATGTAGAATTGGAATT